>NZ_LVYZ01000031.1:0-133357 GCF_001909095.1 Paenibacillus sp. P46E | reverse complement strand
TGAAAGCATCTAAGCGTGAAGCCCCCCTCAAGATGAGATTTCCCAGTATGTAAGACCCCTTGAAGACGACGAGGTAGATAGGTTGGAGGTGGAAGCACGGTAACGTGTGGAGCTGACCAATACTAATCGGTCGAGGGCTTATCCAAATCTTAAAACGCAGATTCGTTTCGGATTCAGTTTTCAGGCGATCCAGCCTGAGCAAGATGTCGGCCGCAAAGGTCTGATATTTTCTTGCAGCGATTTCAAGAAGCGAAAGCTTCGAAAAATCATGTTTGGTGGCGATAGCGGAGGGGTTCCACACGTACCCATCCCGAACACGACCGTTAAGCCCTCCAGCGCCGATGGTACTTGGACCGAAGGGTCCTGGGAGAGTAGGACGCCGCCAAGCGGATATTCCCTGATAGCTCAGTTGGTAGAGCACTCGACTGTTAATCGAGTTGTCACAGGTTCGAGTCCTGTTCGGGGAGCCATGCTCTCATAGCTCAGTAGGTAGAGTGCTTCCATGGTAAGGAAGAGGTCACCGGTTCGAATCCGGTTGAGAGCTCCACAAGTTTTTTAGGCCCGTTGGTCAAGGGGTTAAGACACCTCCCTTTCACGGAGGTAACATGGGTTCGAATCCCATACGGGTCACCAACTTTCATTTTCCCTTGAGGACAACCATACATATGGAGGCTTAGCTCAGCTGGGAGAGCATCTGCCTTACAAGCAGAGGGTCGGGGGTTCGAACCCCTCAGCCTCCACCATAATCGTTCTCATATTGAAAGAGATTGTGGGCACACTATAGGTATCCATCATAGGGGATTAGCCAAGCGGTAAGGCAACGGACTCTGACTCCGTCATCATAGGTTCGAATCCTATATCCCCTGCCAAATGGGAGCCATTAGCTCAGTTGGTAGAGCACCTGACTTTTAATCAGGGTGTCGAAGGTTCGAGTCCTTCATGGCTCACTTTTATCTGTATCATGCGCGTGTGGCGGAATGGCAGACGCACCAGACTTAGGATCTGGCGTCTTACGACGTGGGGGTTCAAGTCCCTTCACGCGCACCACTTAGTTGCGGACGTGGCTCAGCGGTAGAGCATCGCCTTGCCAAGGCGAGGGTCGCGGGTTCGATTCCCGTCGTCCGCTCCATAATTTTGCGCCCTTAGCTCAGCTGGATAGAGCGTTTGACTACGAATCAAAAGGCCGGGAGTTCGAATCTCTCAGGGCGCGCCATTTTTATTTTACAAGAATATATTAACGGGATGTAGCTCAGCTTGGTAGAGCACCTGGTTTGGGACCAGGGGGTCGCATGTTCAAATCGTGTCATCCCGATTTTACACCTGTGCGGGTGTAGTTCAATGGTAGAACTTCAGCCTTCCAAGCTGATAGCGTGGGTTCGATTCCCATCACCCGCTCCATAATTTTATATGTTTCGGGATGTAGCTCAGCTTGGTAGAGCACCTGGTTTGGGACCAGGGGGTCGCATGTTCAAATCGTGTCATCCCGATAGCACAGCTCTTAAGCTGACAATGAACTCTTACTTTTGGTAGGAGTTTTTTTGTTAATCCAAAGTATTACATCACGAGAACCATAAAGAAGTGTTAATATAACCCTTCTCACTGCGATCATTCGCAACTAACTTGGCTATAGGATCGAGTATGAATTATTTGAATATTGTAGAAATGACCACTAATTTGCGAACTTCAAATATCTAAGCTTGGTTTCCAAAGCGAATGAACTTACAACAGGTACAAAAAATGATTTATGAAAGTGAAGTTTCGTTAAGGCTGTTTTAACAAAATTCACAATTAGAATACAAGTGGAAAAGCATAGCTTGAAATGAAAAGATAGATATCTCAATATATGTTAACTTTAATGTGAAAAAAGTTTACGCGAGTGATGATTAAATGAACTTAGTATTAAAATTTCTGTAATGTATCATCACATGACTGCTACATAGACCCGACGCAGATCAGACAATATAAAAGGAAGATATACACATTATTTTTATGACTGTATAAATAGTTGGATTGGTGTATAATTTTAATTGCTGTATCGCTTTACAGCGCAATAAAGTTGGAGATTTCCGGGCAGTTTTATTGTATGATATGAGGAAAGCTTCAAATAGACAATGTTAAAAGCATTGATCCGGAAGAGGATGGGGGGAGCAGCATGACCGAACTTACGACTGCCGTCAGCAAAAGCAATTCAAATAATCTGCTGCGGCGAGACGTACGGTTCCTGGGGAATATTTTGGGTGAAGTCTTGGTTCACCAAGGCGGAAACGAACTGTTGGATATCGTGGAGAAGATCCGTGAAACCAGCAAATCGCTGCGCTCATTGTTTTTGCCTGAACTGCACAATGAATTCAAGGAGCTAATTAATTCACTGGATCCGGAGAATCGCCACCAGGTGATACGGGCGTTTGCCATTTATTTTCAATTGGTGAACATCGCGGAGCAGAATCACCGGATTCGCCGTAAACGCGACTACGAACGTTCAGCCGGGGAGACTGTACAGCCTGGTTCTATCGAAAGCGCGATTCAAGAGCTCCGCGAGCGTGATTTCTCACACGAGGATGTTCATGAAATCATGAATGGTCTGTCTCTGGAGCTGGTCATGACCGCTCACCCTACTGAAGCCATGCGGAGGGCGATTCTTGATATTCATAAACGTATCTCCGATGACGTCATGGGTCTGGATAACCCTACCTTAACGTTCCGTGAACGTGAACAACTGCGGGAAAAGCTGCTTAATGAGGTCATTACCTTGTGGCAGACGGATGAGCTGCGCGACCGCAAGCCAACGGTACTGGATGAAGTCCGCAATGGAATGTATTATTTCCATGAGACGATTTTCCAGGTGTTGCCGGATGTGTATCAAGAACTTGAACGATGTCTAAGCAAATACTATCCGGGCCAGAATTGGCATGTACCGACGTATCTGCGTTTTGGTTCGTGGATCGGCGGCGACCGGGATGGTAATCCTTCGGTGACCGCAGCTGTGACGCTGCAGACACTGAGACTTCAGCGTAAGCTGGCGATTCGGGAATACCAACGCATTATGCGCGAGCTGATGCAGTATCTGAGCTTTAGCACCAGTATCGTTAATGTAACGCCGGAGTTGCTGCAATCCATTGAATTGAACCGGAGCCTTATTAATCTGGATAAGTCAAAATCCTGGCATAATGATAATGAGCCCTACCGGATTAAGCTTACCTATATGATCGCGAAGACGCAGAACGTTATGGATGATGAGAAGAAAGGCTCACTGGAGCGCTACTCTTCACCGGAAGAATTTATAGATGATTTGAATGTGATCGACCGCAGTCTGCGACATCACTATGCAGATTATGTAGCGGATACCTATATCAAGAAGCTGATTCGTCAGGTTGAGTTGTTTGGGTTCCATACTGCGACGCTTGATGTCCGCCAGCATAGTCAAGAGCATGAAAATGCGATGACTGAGATTCTGGCCAAAATGAACGTTACACAGGATTATGCAAAACTGCAGGAGAATGAGAAGATCGATCTTCTAGAAAAGCTGCTTAATGATCCGCGTCCGCTGACTTCGCCTTATCAGTCCTACAGTGAGAGCACTGAGGAATGTCTTGCAGTATACCGTGCCATTTATACGGCGCAAGAGGAGTACGGCAAACAGTGTATTACCAGCTATCTAATCAGCATGGCTGAAGCTGCAAGTGACATTCTTGAGGTCATGGTATTCGCCAAAGAAGTGGGTCTGTTCCGAAAAGACAATGATGGTACTGTAGTCTGCACACTACAGGCTGTTCCGCTGTTCGAGACCATTGATGACCTTCATGATGCTCCACAAATTATGCGTAGGCTGCTTAACTTGCCGATCTACCGGGATGCGGTGAGAGCCATGAATGATTTGCAGGAAATCATGCTCGGCTATTCAGACAGTAACAAGGATGGCGGTGTGGTAACCGCCAATTACGAGCTGCGGGTTGCCCTTAAGGAGATCACCGCTACAGCGGATGATTTCGGTATTAAGCTGAAATTTTTCCATGGCCGCGGTGGAGCACTTGGACGTGGCGGCATGCCGCTGAATCGTAGTATTCTGGCACAACCGGCTTCTACGATTGGCGGCGGCATCAAGATTACGGAACAGGGCGAGGTTATCTCCTCTCGTTATTCAATGCAGGGGATTGCATATCGCAGCCTGGAGCAGGCGACATCCGCTCTGGTTACAGCCGCAATTAATGCCAGATCACCTCAGACGGATTTATATGAGCCGAAATGGGAAAAAATTGTGGCCCGGATTTCAGAGGTTTCATTGAACAAATATCAGGACCTGATCTTCCGTGATCCGGACTTCCTGACCTACTTCAAGGAGTCAACACCGCTTCCTGAGGTTGGGGAGCTTAATATTGGTTCCCGTCCTTCGAAACGGAAGAATAGTGACCGCTTCGAGGACCTGCGTGCGATTCCTTGGGTGTTTGCCTGGACACAGAGCCGATATCTGCTTCCTGCCTGGTATGCTGCCGGAACGGGACTGCAGAGCTTCTATGACAACAAGGAAGAGAACCTGAAGGTCATGCAGCATATGTATGCAAACTTCTCATTCTTTACTACATTAATTGATACACTGCAGATGGCCATTGCCAAGGCCGACCTGATTATAGCCAAGGAATATGCCAGCATGGGCAAAAATGAAGAGGCGCGCCGGCGCATTTTCGGACAGATAGAAACAGAATTCAAGCTGACCTCCGAGCTGATTCTCAAAATCACGGGACAGCAGGACATCTTGGATAACGTGCCTGTTATTCAGGAATCTATTCGTCTGCGTAATCCATACGTTGACCCGCTGAGCTATTTGCAGGTGCAGCTATTGTCTGAGTTAAGAGCCTTGCGCGAAGTGGACGGTGATGACGCCGAGCTGCTCCGGGAAGTGCTGCTCACTATCAATGGCATTGCCGCCGGATTGCGGAATACAGGCTGATATTTTGTATATTTCTAGGTTTGTTGTAGATTTGTTCTTTAATTAATTCATAATCCCCGTTCGCCTCTCTATGGAGGCCGGACGGGGATTTTTAGTTCTGGATTAGTAAACCGGATGTCCGCAGCAGCCGAAGGATCTGAGAGGAAGACGAAGCTGGCAAAAGACCAAACCGCTTCCCGTTTTTTCCTTAGTTAATAGTTGATGATATGAATTATTGGGCAGAGTAACAGGGATTTGAATTTCAGGTGATGAGCGGAACATTGGGGATTTGTAATTGGAGGAGAACAGCATTCGCCTTTATTCTCGGATTTCGACCGTGAGTAGCGTTTTCGATCAGGAAATCTGACAATAATAACGGCTGGAAATCCAAATGTTCCCTGAATCTGCGATGAATCAACGTTTTTTTATCCTGCGTGCTGTGCCCATTCTACATAGAAAGTAACAATACTATCCTTGATTTTTGACGAAACATGAATTACCATTTAAGAGCTTGTACCGTGGACATTCATGAGACGAAAGACCAAGGGCGGCAAGTCTGGGGGAGTTAACAGGTGGAGAATTTGGAAGGCAGATTGACAAAGCTCGCCTTAAAGGGCGACCAAAGGGCATTTGCCGAGCTTGTGGAACTATATAAAGACAAAATATATCATTTGGCTTATCGGATGCTGAACAACCGCCATGAAGCGGAAGATATTGTTCAGGAAACATTTTTGCGCGTGTATCGCAATTTGGACCGCTATGATGACAAACAAAAGTTTTCAACATGGATTTACCGCATCGGCACGAATCTTTGCATTGACAGGTTGCGTAAGCGGCGGCCCACATATTCGCTGGATGCAGAAATGAGCGACCAGGAAGGCATTGACGGCTATTCCATGATTCCCAGTGATAATGTGACACCGGAAACAGAACTGCTGCTCTCAGAGACGCAGAGATTGATCTATGAGTCCATCGACAGTTTGCCTGTGAAATACAGATCAGTGATGATTCTGCGCTATCTGCAGGACTTGTCGCTCCAGGAAATTAGTGATGTCTTGGATATGCCTGTAACAACGATTAAGACCCGAGTACATCGGGGACGTGAATTTTTACGTAAAAAATTAGAGCCTAAAATGTAAAATAGATTATTTTTTATGAAACGTATGATTGGCAGCGCCGTATGTAAGTTAAGCAAGTCTTATGCGCCCTGCCCCTTTGTCTTGTTATAATTAAATAGCACTCATGAAAGGATTGGCTCCTATGGAATGCAAACTGGCCGTCTCTATGATGCACGACTACCTGGATGACGACTTGCCCGAACTGCAACAGAGGGAATTGAAGGAGCATCTTCTATCCTGTACAGATTGCCGTGCAAAGTTCAAAGAATTGGAACAGACCGATATGCTGATGTTTTCCCTGATGCACCAGAGTCCTGTGGCTTCGGAGGATCTTGTAGGCCGGATTATGAATTCATTACCCCAAGTCAAGAAGGAACGCGCATTTGTAACCTGGATCAAGCGGCATCCCGCACTTTCAGCGGCGTCCGTATTCATTTTGGTGATGCTGATGAGCTCCGTTACCTTTTGGAATCAGGATCGGCAGCTTGTGGTCAGGGGAACGGACCTGGAACAGGTTGTCATTCAAGGGAATACGGTCATCGTACCTTCTGGTAAAACGATATCTGGCGATCTAACGGTGGAGAACGGTAAAACTCAGGTTTATGGGGAAGTGGACGGTAATGTGACTGTGATTGACGGCTCCCTGTACCAGGCTTCAACAGCCCATATCTCCGGGCAAGTCAAAAGCATAGACCAAGCGGTAAGTTGGCTCTGGTATAAAGTGACGAACATGTTCTCTGAAGTTGCCTACCGTTAAATAACACTTGGTTGCTTTTAGCAGGAATATTATTTGCGCCTCTTTTTCCGGAAAGATGGCGCTTTTTTGTTGCGTGGGTATAGGGTAAGAGGTTTCCCCGGTGACTGAAACTTGCAACCTGGGCTAGAACGTTATAACCTAGATATGAAACAGAAATTACAGACATTTTACATAAACCCAGCTAATATGAAATGACGGGGGTTTTGGCATGAGTTATTTTACAGATCTAACATGGAAAGAGTCCATTAAAGATATAATCGATATTCTGATTGTCAGCTATATCATCTACAAAGTGCTAAATATGGTACGCGGGACCCGGGCGATACAACTGCTAAAAGGGATTCTGGTATTGGTTGTAATCTGGGCACTTAGTACCCTTCTCGATTTATATACGCTGAAGTGGCTGATGAACCAGATATTTACGTTCGGGATATTTGCGATATTTATCATCTTTCAGCCTGAATTACGAAGGGGGCTGGAGCAGCTTGGACGGGGCAAGTTTTTTGGACGGGCTGCCGAGAATGATGAGGAGATCAGCAAATTGATTGGTGAAGTCATCAAAGCACTGAATTACCTGGCGCAACGAAAGATTGGGGCATTAATTGTTTTTGAAAGAGCAACGGGGCTGAATGAATATACGGAGTCTGGAATTCCTATGCGGTCTGTAGTTAGCTCCGAACTGCTAATCAATATCTTTATCCCCAATACTCCGCTGCATGACGGTGCGCTCATTATGCAAGAGGGGCAGATTGCCGCCGCTGCATGCTATTTGCCACTATCCGAGAATCCATTCATCAGCAAAGAGCTGGGTACCCGTCACCGGGCAGCAATTGGGATTAGTGAGGTTGCGGATTCCGTCTCTGTCGTGGTCTCGGAAGAGACCGGACAGATATCTTTGGCAATTAACGGGCAGATCGTGCGTGATATTAAGGAAGAATCTCTGATTTCCAAGCTCTATGAGGAACTTCGGGCCACTTCACCGCTGAAGGAGAAGAGCTCCGCTTTTTGGAAACGGAGGGAGGATAAACGCAATGGATAAGTGGATGAAGAATAACAATTTCAACAAAATTCTCGCGCTTGCCTTCGCTATTATCCTTTGGATCATTGTCCATGTGGATACTGCACCTGCGAACCAGACAACGGTAAACATGGAGTCTAAAACCATAGAAAATGTAAAGATTGAGGATACCGGCTTCGATGAGGATAAATATGTAATCACTTCAAGGGATGCTGAAAGTGTCAGACTGGAAGTCATGGGCAAAAAATCGGATCTCACCTACAAGTTCTCTGATGCCTATAAAGTGTGGATTGATCTGAGCAATGTTCAGCCAGGAGACACTACGCTCCCCCTGCATTACTCGCTGCCGAGCGGCGTGATGCTTGATGATATAATCCCCAATGAAGTGAATGTGCATGTGGAACTCCGGAATACCAAGTCTTTTCCAGTATCGATTATCACCAAAGGTGAGCCTGCGGCGGGCTATCAGGTAGGTACACCGGTCATAGAACCAGCCGTTGAGGCGAAGGTCACGCTGGGTGCTAGTGAGCTCAGCAAGGTAGCCAAAGTGCAGGGAACCATTGAACTGGATGGTGACAGTGAAACGATAAAAGAAAAGAAGCTGAAGCTGTATGCGTATGACAGCGACGGTAACGAGATTAAGGATGCAGTTATCGAGCCGTCCTCCGTAACTGTGGAGTTGCCGATTACTCTTCCGTTTAAAAGCCTGCCGCTGGATGTAAGTTTTAGCGGTAAGCTGCCAGGGGGATTGGCTTTGTCCAAGGTGACACCGGAACAGGATACGGTAACAGTGTATGGAACCGAAGAATCATTGGCTTCTTTGTCATCCTATGAAGCGACGTTGAACTTGGGTTCAATTGATTCTGCAGGCACAAAGGAGCTGAAGCTGGAATTGACAGCTCCGGAGGGCACTGCCAAGATCGAGCCTGCGGTCTTAAATGTTTCTGTTGTGACCTCGGATATTGCCGAGAAGACCATTGATAATATTCCCATCAAGCTGGAGGGGGTCGATACTGGACTTACCGCTCTGGTCACAGATCCTTCCAGTAAAAACGTTTCGCTGACTGTGTCGGGAGCCCCAAATCTGCTGGAACAGATAGATAAGAACAATATCAGTGTGGTAGCGGACGTGGTTGGCCTCACAGCCGGATCCCATGAGGTAACATTACATGTCTCGCTACCCAGGTTTATTGCCCTAGGGAATGCTTCACAACGTCTCAGGGCAACTGTGGAGCTAAACGCCCCCGCAACACCGGCTGCCGCGGAAACTCCGGATCACAGCAGCACGGGCACGGTAACCTCAGAGCCAAGTGCTGAGCCTGCCTCTGGTGAGGAGAGCCCGACAGAGCCTGTTCAGAGCGGGGATAATACTGTTCCTACAGCTACTCCAACTCCATCCGAAGGCACGGTTGAGAACGGTGGTACTTCAGGTGCGAACGGCACGACGAACAATGGTAGTCCTGGCGGAACGTAACTTTTACGGTTAGTTAACGTCTATAATAGGTGACATTGGTGCCCGAAATAAGACTTTATTCATACAATAATTCATTAAGCTAATGCAGCGTATTCAAAAGGAGAAAAAAGATGGGTAAGTATTTTGGAACAGATGGTGTGCGCGGAGTCGCAAACCGTGAATTAACAGCAGAGATGGCCTACAGTATTGGCCGCTGCGGTGGGTATATATTGGCTGGTAATGTAGAGAAGCCCAAGGTGGTCATAGGCATGGACACGCGTATTTCAGGTCCTCTTCTGGAATCGGCGCTTGTAGCGGGCATGTTGTCCATTGGTGCTCAGGTAATCCGGTTAGGTGTTGTAAGTACGCCTGCTGTGGCATATATTACAAGATTGCTTAAGGCGGATGCAGGAGTAATGATATCAGCTTCGCACAATCCGGTTGAAGATAATGGCATTAAGTTTTTTGGCGGAGACGGTTTTAAGCTGACGGATGAAACCGAGTTGCGTATTGAAGAACTGATGGATGCGGAGATCGATGAATTGCCTCGCCCTGTAGGTGCAGGTCTGGGAACTGTTAGTGTAGATAATGATGCAAAATATTTATATTTGAACTATCTCAAAACAACGATTTCTCAAAGCTTCACGGGACTTAAGGTAGTGCTTGATTGCGCTCATGGCGCAGCTTATGAATTGGCCCCCCGCTTGTTCAGAGAGCTTGGGGCCGAAGTAATCGCCATCGGTTCAGAGCCTGATGGGCTTAACATTAATGATGGCTTTGGCTCCACGCATCCGGAAACTCTGCGCGAGGAAGTGCTGCGCCAGGGTGCGGATCTGGGGCTTGCTTTTGACGGAGACGCTGACAGATTGATTGCTATCGATGAGAATGGCGATGAGGTTGACGGTGACTTTATCCTCTGCATCTGCGGAGATGCGATGAACCGTGCTGGCAAGCTTAAGGATGGTACTATTGTATCCACAGTAATGAGCAATATTGGTTTCTATAAAGCAACAGAACAACTGGGTCTAAATACAGCCAAAACCGCGGTCGGTGACCGTTATGTGATGGAAGAAATGCGCCGGGGCGGATACAATTTGGGCGGAGAACAGTCCGGTCATGTTATTTTCCTGGATTACAATACAACAGGTGATGGTATTCTGACAGCAATCCAATTGGTGGATACCATGAAGTCATCCGGCAAGAAACTCAGTACACTGAAATCAATGATGACCCAATACCCTCAGGTGCTTGTGAATGTTCGTGTTCAGGATAAGACTAATTATCCTAACAATCCGGCTATTGAAGCGGCTATTCAAGAGGTTGAAGGCAAGCTTGGTGATAACGGCCGAGTGCTGGTGCGTCCTTCGGGAACTGAACCGTTGATCCGGGTTATGGCAGAAGGTCCGGATAAGGCGGAGCTGGATCTCTATGTAGGCCAAATCGTTGATGTCGTTCAGCGTGAACTGGTGTAATCTAATCATATTTGTTACAATGTTCAGCCGGTGAGGAGAAATGCTTAAGGCATCTTCACCGGCTGCATCTGTATATTGTCCAATTTATTAGAATAGCTGCCAAAAGTAATCATGCGTTACAGCATTGCCAAAACGATGTAAGGTGCATATAATAGATAAGGTGTCATTCCAGAAGGAAAGCGGGGATAGTAAGGTTGGCAACAGCAAGCGCCAGAGCTTGATCTTGCGCGGGGGAGAAGGGACAGCCATTATGTTGTCGGGTAACGGCAGGGCTTGAACGGATCACGGCAGATGTAAGCTGACGAGGTGGAGGTGTTCGAAATGTTCGGCGGGGACCTCCCGGTGATGCACCAGAGCCGTAAATGGAAACGGAAAATGCGAGGGCGACCTTTCACACAACGTTTCTGTGGGTGCTAACAGAAGTAGTACAATTCATGGGCTTAAGCAATAACGGAAAGAAACACAGAGCGTTCTGCCACGGCAGAGGAGAAGACTGTACATTTCATGAACATAGTTGCAAGTGAAAAGGTAATGAACCGGAGATTGTCCTTTTAAGGGCTGCTTAGCCGTGTCCACTTGACTGAGTCTGAAATAAAACAGAATATTTGCTTTTTCTCAAAAACATGCCGCACGGCACGTTTCTTTCCTTATGCCGCCTACACTATAAATCGGACGGAGGAAATTATTATGTGTGGTATTGTAGGATATATCGGGAATCAGAATTCGCAAGGGATCTTGGTAGAGGGTTTGAAGAAGCTTGAGTATCGTGGGTATGATTCAGCCGGGATTGCTGTGTTCACCAAGGAAGGACTCCAGGTCGTAAAAGCACAGGGCCGTATGGCGAACCTTGAATCCAGACTTGAAGCTACTCCACTAACAGGAAGTGCCGGAATCGGGCATACACGCTGGGCAACCCACGGCAAGCCTTCTGATGAGAACTCCCACCCGCATACGGATGAGAGCCAGAAATTCTCAGTTGTACACAACGGTATTGTGGAGAACTATCTTGATCTTAAAGAAGAACTGATTGCCGGAGGATGCCACTTTACTTCCGAAACGGATACGGAGGTTATTTCCCACCTGATCGCCCGT
The DNA here is from genome assembly GCF_001909095.1 of Paenibacillus sp. P46E. Classification (NCBI taxonomy): domain Bacteria; kingdom Bacillati; phylum Bacillota; class Bacilli; order Caryophanales; family Paenibacillaceae; genus Paenibacillus; species Paenibacillus sp. P46E. The sequence goes on along the minus strand of NZ_LVYZ01000031.1, from coordinate 121,523 downwards.
GAATATGAAGGAGATATCGTGAAAGCTGTACAAAAAGCGATTACCTTCATGCGTGGTGCATTTGCACTTGGAGTTCTGACTGAATATGAACCCGACAAACTGGTGGCTGTACGTCAAGCAAGTCCACTCATCATTGGCTTGGGTGAAGGTGAAAACTTTATCGGGTCTGATATTCCTGCTTTGCTGGAATATACCCGCAACGTATATATTTTGAACGACGGCGAAATGGCTGTGTTGACACGGGATGCTGTCGAATTGATGACGATTGAGGGCAATTTTATTTCTCGGGAAATGATTACTGTCGATTGGGATGCTGTTACTGCGGAAAAAGGCGGCTACGAGCATTTCATGCTGAAAGAAATCCACGAGCAGCCAAAAGCATACCGCGACACTATGCGCGGACGTATGAATGCTGAAGGCAACAAAGTGATTCTACCAGAGCTTAATCTGACCGAAGAGCAGATCAAGAACATCCGCAACGTTCAGATCGTTGCATGCGGGACTGCATACAACGCTGGTCTTGTTGGACGCAACCTGATTGAATCCTTAGTGCGTATTCCTGTGGAAAATGATATCGCTTCGGAGTACCGTTACCGTTCGCCGATCGTTACACCGGAAACTCTGGTTATCGTAGTGAGCCAATCCGGCGAGACTGCTGATACACTAGCCGCACTGCGTGAAGGCCAAGCAAATGGTGCACATGTGCTCGCTATCACTAACGTAGTGGGAAGCTCCATTGCACGGGAAGCAAACAGTGTATTGGTAACTCTGGCTGGTCCGGAAATTGCTGTTGCTTCGACCAAAGCATATACTTCTCAGCTGATTGCCTTCACTTTGCTCGGTCTGTACCTGGCTGAAGTACGCGGAACGCAATCCGAACCTGAGGTTGCCAAAATTCTGGCAGCTATGCAGTCCCTGCCGGAGCAAGTAGAAGTAATTCTGGCGCAAAAAGAAGCGATCAAGACGTATGCTGAACAAATCGCTAAGCATGAGCACCTGTTCTTCATCGGCCGCGGCGTAGATTATGCTGTAGCTCAGGAAGGCTCGCTGAAGCTGAAAGAAATCTCTTACATTCACTCCGAAGCTTACGCTGCAGGTGAATTGAAGCACGGTACACTGGCGCTGATCGAAGAAGGCGTTCCAGTCATCGCTCTGGCAACTCAGGAATCCGTTCTCGAGAAAACTGTCAGCAATATCAAGGAAGTCAAAGCACGCGGTGCACACGTGCTGGCCATCACTCATGAAGAGCATGCAAACGACCTGCTTAGATCTGTTGACCAGGTATTCGTGATTCCTCAGACACTGCCGCTTCTGACCTCTGCCTTGTCCGTAGTATCGCTGCAATTGCTGGCTTACTACGCTTCGCTGGCTCTGGGCCACGATGTGGATAAACCTCGTAACTTGGCGAAGAGCGTTACGGTAGAATAGGGTAGGGAAAGATACAGCAGCTGTTTGTCTGGTGATGAAAAGGTTGGGAACTAGTAAAGAAAGTCTAGAACCAAAGTTAAATGTGTGGAACCAGTAAAAAAATCTAGAACTATATTAAACATCATGAGCCGTCCTGCATTTGAGGACGGCTTATTTTTGCGCGTACAGCATGATTGTTCTTTCTGAAGAGAGCGGAACTTCACAGGGTATATGATTGGGTAGAACAGCTGCTTTATTCTTATATCGAGCAGGGATAGCTAAATAAGCTCGCGAATATTCTTGATATAGAGGTGTTTACGAAGTTCATAAATTAGATGTTATATGTAATAGACGCTAATAAATGGTGAAAAAGTTACTTTGGAGGTAAGTCGAGATGGAGAAGAAAAGAGTGGATATTAAAGAGTTTCCGATATTGGAATTTGATGAATCGCGAGTTGCTATAATAGAAGCAACTAATTTTATCGAGCCAAAAGAAGAATTTGAATACTGTATAATAACATTTTTTCGAGATGTAATTGAAAAAATGAAAACTGAGGGAAAGTTGAAAGAAGTTGCGTGTCTACATTGCGAGACGGTAGATTTACCAATATATGAAACGTATTTTCAAGGAAAAAAAGTGCATATTACTCTGGGATATTTAGGGGCTGCAGGCTCAGCAGGATTCTTAGAAGAATTGATAGCGTATGGATTTCAGAAGTTTATAGTTTGTGGTGGTGCAGGTGTACTTAAAAAAGACATTGCAGTTGGACATTTAATTGTACCAATTTCTGCGGTGAGAGATGAAGGGGTATCATACCATTACATTAAGCCATCTAGAGAAATTGAATGTGATCCGGAAGTTTTGAAAATCATAGAGGACGATTTTAATATACATAATATTAGGTATATAAAGGCAAAAACTTGGACGACAGACTCATTTTATAGAGAAACTAAAGAAAAAGTTGAGTTGCGGAAAGCTGAAGGGTGTGTAACTGTAGAAATGGAAGCAGCAGCATTTATGGCCGTTTCAAAATTCAGAGAAGTTAAATTAGGAATTATCCTGTATGGCGGTGACGATTTAAGTGGAGTCGAATGGGATAGTCGAAGTTGGAATAGTAGAACAGAAATAAGAATAAACCTTGTTCAGATATCTTTACGGATATGTAGTTCTTTATAAGAGGCGGCTACAACATATAACACCGTATTCACGTTACGGCCCCTGACGGGGTCTTGGTCTGTAAGAGGCATCTCGAGGAAGCGGATTCCGCGGCGTCAGTCAGACCCTCATTGCCTTGTCGTTATGTTTAAAGACAACAATCCAAATGACATTTGTGGTAAACTTAAAGTCTATGCGCTTCAATGCATCTGATAATAGTCACAAATTTAGTTATAAAGAAAGGTAATCCTATGATAAAAGTTGATAACTTATCCTTCTCATTTCCGCAAAAAGAATTATATAAAAACATCTCATTTACGCTTGAAGAGGCACAACATTGCGCTTTTATTGGAACAAGTGGCAGTGGGAAAAGTACACTGATCGATATACTGATGGATCCAGAAAGATATTTGTATGATGGTATGTTATCGATAGACCCCACTTGCACAATTGGATTTGTAAGTCAGTTCTCTCAACCAGACAAATCTCAAGAAACAACAGTTTTTGAATATATCGGCGAAAAGTTTATTCAGATTCAAAATGAAATAAACTCTATTCTCACTGAAATGGAGACAGCCACGGATATTGATCCGTTGCTTGAAAAGTATCAATTAGCCTTAGATGCATTTGATGCAATGGGTGGGGATGATTACGAAAGTAACATTAATAAGAAGCTGAATCTGGCAGACCTCATGAGGCTTAAAGAAGTTAGGGTATCTGACCTGAGTGGCGGGGAATTCAAACTTATTCAAGTAATGAAGGAAATGCTTAATCATCCGGACTTAATGATTATGGACGAACCTGATGTGTTTTTAGACTTTGAAAACTTAAATGCGCTTAAACATCTAATTAATTCTCACAAGGGAATACTGCTGGTTGTTACGCACAACCGATATTTATTGAATCATTGTTTCAACAAAATTATTCACCTTGAAAACATGGAGATTCAAGAGTTCGACGGGCGATATATTGAATATAACTTCTCCTTACTTCAAACTAAAATTGAGCTGCAAGAACTCGCAGTCGCTGAAGAGGAAGAAATTAAGAGAAACGACAATATCATCGATAATCTTAGAGCTATCGCAACTTATAATTCCGAAGCATCCAGAGGGAAAGCATTAAAAGCCAGGGTTAAATTTCAGGAAAGATTGGAAGCGCGCAGAATTAAGGCACCCTTCGTAGATATTAAGCAACCGGATATCAGTTTCGGTGTGGATAATGAAATGGAAGACACCGTTGTTATAAATGTTAATGATTATAGTATTGCCTTTGATGAGCTGCTTTTGGAAAATGTTAACTTTGAGATAAAATCTACGGATAAAGTAGCCCTGATCGGTCCAAACGGCACCGGCAAAACGACGCTACTCCGGGAGATCTTTAAAAATAATCATGATTCCATTGAAATCAATGCTGAGGTTAAAGTGGCTTATCTATCTCAGCTTCAAGGCGAAATGCTGAAGGATTCCAATACTATTCTTGAGGAATTCATCGATGCCGGGTTTGCAACGTATGATGAGATCAGATCACATCTGTCCAACTATGGCTTTGAAGGTGAAATCGTTAATCAAAAGATAGAGTCATTATCTGGCGGAGAGAAAAACATGCTTCAATTGGCTAAGGTTTCTGGCAGTAAGGCAAACATATTGCTTCTTGATGAACCGACAAGCCATTTAGACACCTATACACAAATAGCTCTGGAGAAAGCCATTGTGGACTATCAGGGTGCGATTCTCATGATTTCTCATGATTTCTATTCTGTGGTAAATGGCATGGATTATGTCCTGATCATTGACGATAAGACGATAAGAAAAATGAGTATGCGAAAATTCAGAAAGATGATTTATGCCAGTCATTTTGATAAAGACTATTTAGAAACGGAACAACAGAAAAAATCTGTGGAAACAAAAATAGAAGTGGCTTTAAAAAATACTGATTTTGAACTGGCAAAAGTATTGGTTGAAGAGCTAGAAGAGCTGATTAAGCTGCTATAATCATAACCCTCGGGTTGAAATGATTGCAGGTGGTAAGAAAGTCTAAGATGTTGGTGGGAAAATATCAACAAAAAAGATACTAATGAATAGGATTCCTGTAAGCTGCTCATTCCATTGGGCGGCTTTTTTATGCTCTCGAGAGAGATACGGAGATCGATGCATCAAAGAATATAGAAAACGCTTACAAAATATTGTAAAATACAGGTTGAGTTGTGACTATGAAACAAGGATGGTAATCCTGTGCGAATCAAATTCAACATCTTTCGGAAAATGCTAGTGTTGCTGCTGATTCTGCTGACGCCGGTCGTGGCGCTGTATTATTATTCTACGTCTAAGAGCATCAACGTCATACAGGAGGAGCTTATTAAAGCGAGCCTGAACCGGATGGAGCTTTTCGTGGCGCAAATGGATGCCAGTATTGAGAAGTTCGATCTGGCCTCTGCCCCCATGCTCGTTGACACGAACGTGCTGGAGTACCTGTACAACCACGATACGAGCGATTATTCCCTAATGAAAACAAGGCTGCTAATCCAGGAGAAGCTCTCGCTGGCCAGCGCATCGGGCAATTGGCGTAACGATGTGACCGTGTATTTCCCGCATCGGGGCAATAGCATTTCTTCTTCCCCCTCCTATGAGTATGATCCTGTAGAGTTTGAAAGCCGGTTCTCGCTGGGATGGAGCTATAGCGAAGATTTGGAGATAGGCCCCGGCTTCACCCGAACCTATGTCACTACGGGTTACAAACCGGCCCATCCGGAGGATCTGGATGTTGCCGTTCGCATTAACCTCTACAAGTGGAGCTTCGAGAATCTGCTTGACACCTACAAGTCTGGCCACTCCAACAATCCGTTCTTTTACAAAGCGGGGCATGACATCATCGCCAGCCGTTCTGTGAAAGGGCCCAAGATGGACGGAATCATCAAGGAACTGGGCGACAGGGTCAATAGCCGGGATTCCGGTTTCCTGATCCATTCGTTCGACGGGAGGCCTTATCTGATTACTTATTATTATTCCAATCTCCTTGAATGGCATCTCATCGATTCGGTTCCTCTGGGTCAGATCATCGGGCCGATCAGGCAGCAGAGAGTATTGTTTGGGGCGTCTTCGGTCATTCTGCTGCTAACCGGTATCGCTGCTGCGTCTGCTTTGTACTGGAACGTACACCGGCCTATCTTCCAGCTTGTACGCGCAGTGCAGCGGATCAAGGGAGGTGATTACGCCTACCGTCTGCCGAAGAAATCGAACAATGAATTCGCGTTCCTCATGCAGAACTTCAACGAAATGGCGACGCAGATTCAGGATCTCATCGAGAATGTCCTGCAATCGCGTATTCTGGCGCGTGATGCCACGCTGAAGCAGCTGCAGGCGCAGATCCATCCTCATTTTCTATACAATTGCCTGGGGTTCATCATTAATATGACCAAAATGGGAAAGGACCGGGCCGTCATGGATATGGCGTATCACCTGGCCGACTATTACCGGTATACGACGCGAATGGACAATCAGGGTGTCAGCCTTGGGGAAGAACTGGCCTTCGTACGCATCCACCTTGAGATTATCCGGCTTCGCAATGAGACGCTGACTTACAGCATCGGGTTGCCGGAAGAATTGGCGGAGCTGCGAATCCCCCGGCTTCTGATCCAACCGATCGTGGAGAATGCGATCGTGCATGGACTTGAGAACGTCGAATACCCAGGCCGGGTGGAAATCAGTGTCTGTATCAAGGAAGGCTGGCTGCACCTCAAGGTAGAAGATAACGGCAAGGGGCTGAGTAGGGAGCAGATGGACCGGCTTCACAAGGAGCTGGATATCCCGGCAGGCGAATATGCCGGCTGCGGCCTATGGAACGTGTATCAGCGGCTGCAGGGCAACTTCGGCCCCGACGCTGAGGTCACGCTTACCCCGTCCAGGCTGGGAGGATTAAGTGTAAGGCTCCTCTGGAGTCCGGGGATGATTGACGAAGCGAAGGGGGAAGGTCATGAATAGTCTGCTTGTAGTTGATGACGAGAAGCATTATGCGGATAGTCTGGCGGATACGATTCCATGGACGACACTCGGTATCACCCGGGTGTTGAAGGCATATAGCGCGAGTGAGGCGCTTGCCCTAATGGAATCGGTGCCGGTCGACATCCTCATGACGGATATCCGTATGCCGCGCATGAACGGCCTGGAACTGATCGAGCAGGCCAGGAGGCGGATTCCCGGGTTGAAGTGCCTGCTGCTCACAGGTTATGCAGACTTCGATTATGCCCGCAAAGCGATTGAGCTGCAAGCGCTCGATTACCTGATGAAGCCGGCTAAGGATGAACAACTGCTTATGGCAATGGGCCGGATCGTTAAGCAGCTCGAGCAGGAACGATCGGTTGAACAGGGCTTCCGTATCTACCGGGACAATAGCGCAGAGCTGAAGGCAGGGCTCTTGCTCAAGGTACTCAGCGGCACTCTCAATGGCAAGGCGCTTGCCGAGAAATTGAAGCTGTTTGATCTCCCTCTTCCTATACCGGGCCGTGTCTCGCTATGCCTCGTTCGGCTGGGTCCCCCCTTTGACGGACAGGATCTGTATTCACAGTCCCTGATCCGGTTTGCGGTTACCAACATGCTGGAAGAACTGCTGATGGACCGGTATGACTGCTGGCCGGCTGCCGACGATGAAGAAAACCTGCTCGTTCTGGTGTACGACCTATCAGGCGCGCCGCCTGATTCGGAATGGGTGCATGAGCGGCTAGACCGTTTGAAGCAAGAAGTACGGAACTTGCTTAAAGGCGAGATATCCGTGGGGGAATCTGTTTGCCTCTTCCCGGAAGGGATGCAAGCCAGTTACATGACGGCCAAATCGCGTATAGGCAGTCACGTGTGTTCGTCCGGGCAGGTACCGGAGAGGAACGATGAAGAAGTGCGCCTCATGCGCAAGCTCTACGAAGCGCCTCTTCTGACGCATCTTTTGGAAACAGAGCAATGGGAAGCGGCGGAAGTTAAGATCCGCGCGTTCGTGTCTCCCTTACTGCATACAGGTTCGCCCGACCTAATGCGCGATGTTTTTTTCTTCCTGTCTAACAGCTTCCAGTATATTGCAAATCGCAGCGGCAGGACGCTGGTCCAGATGCTCACTCCGGGACAATCCGCCTTTGTTAAGGGGAAATCGATGCTGCACGCATCGCAGCTGGAGAACTGGGCCCTGGACTCACTGCGCACGCTTCATGATAAGCTGGGTGAGGAGACCGGGGACCACTGCCAGGCGATCGTCCGAAAGACGCAAGTCTACATCCGTAAGGAACTGGACAAGGACTTGTCACTGACTTTGCTGGCTAAGCGGGTCTTTGTACATCCTAACCATCTGTCTAAGCTCTTCAAACAATGTACAGACACTACCGTATCCCAGTATATTTACGAGCAGCGCATGCTCAAAGCGTGCGATTTGCTGAAGCATACGAATCATAAAATCTACTATATAGGAGAAAGTATCGGTTACCCGAATACCAATTGGTTTATCCGGAAATTCCGTGACTATTATCAGGTGACGCCGCAGGAATTCAGAGACAGATACCGGGCGGGAATGGAGTGATTGAGCCGATGAAAAGGCAAAGAAGAATAATCATTCTCTGGGCGGTTCTGACAGGAGCCCTGCTACTTGCCGGCTGTTTCAACAGCGGCGGGAAGACGATTCAAAACAGTCCGGAGAGCGGGGAAGCGAAGCCGCTATGGGACTTCAAATACGATCCGCCGGTTACGATTACGACGGCAATCGTGGACGAGAACCGGCCAAACGCATTCAAGCCGGGCGAGAGTCTTACGGACAACGTGCATACCCGCTGGATGGAGGAACATCTGGGGATCGTCACGAAGTTCGACTGGATTGTCAGCAAGTTCGAGGACGCGGACACCAAAATCCGGTTAGCGCTGGCTGTGAATGGCAAGCTGCCGGACACCTTTAGCGCAGATGGAGACATCCTGAAGAATCTGCTCAAAGCAGACAGGTTGCTTCCGCTGGACGATGCCATTGAGAGGTTCGCGCATCCGAAGCTGAAGGAGGCGCTGAGGAAGTATGCCTATACCATGACGGAGGTGACCAAAGACGGTAAGATTTACGGACTTCCCCGCTTCAGCGAGGGAAATGAGGGAACGGTCATGTGGATCCGTAAGGACTGGCTTGAGAAGCTGTCGCTCAACCCGCCGGCGACGATCAGTGAGCTCGAGAACGTGCTGAAGGCGTTCTCTGAGCAGGACCCTAACGGGAATGGCCAAGACGATGAAGTCGGCCTGGCGGTTCCGTTGAAGGAAGGCCCATGGAGCTGGATGGGGCAGACGGATGCGATCGCTGGCGCTTTCTCCACACAGATGCTCAGCACGTCTGACATTAAACTGTTCTGGAATGAAGACGGGAATGGCAGTCTGGTCTATGGAGCCGTTCATCCGGATGCCAAGAAATACCTGGAAACGATGGCGTCCTGGATGGCCAAGGGCTACATAGACAGGGATGCTGGCATACAGGATTCAAGCCAAGCATCTGAACTGGCGGTCAAAGGAAGGGCAGGGGTCATGTTTGGCCCGTTCTGGATGGGAGCCTGGCCGCTAGGGGATACGGTGAAGGCCGATACCGAAGCGGACTGGCAGGCCTATCCCCTTCCTGCCGGACCGGAGGGTTTAAAGGGTAAGGCGCAGAAACCGTTGTACGGCATATACACGGTGTTCAGTAAAGACTTTCAAAATATGGAGGCCTGGTTTGCCTATTATAATAAACTGCTTGCCCAAAATTTGGGCCCGGACGATCCGTACTTCGATCCCCGTTTCGCCAAAGGGTATCACGAAGGCTACGATTATGTGATCAAGGACGGCAAGGTCATCACTGTTAATTTCGCGACGGAGGGGGTGCCGAATGAGAAATGGCCGCTTGCGGATGGATCATCGATGGATATGCGTTGGATGCTCTACCCGCTGACGGGTGGTGCGCCGACACTGCCTTATATGAATGCGGATGCGATCAAAAAATTGTCTGAGAATTCAGATGCTGAAGTGAGGACGCCGATCGAACAGGGCATCAAGGGACTAAATTCGGCTCAATGGGCTGCGGCCGGGGTAGCGATTGCCGAACAGGGGCTCGAAATCCCGAACCGGTATCACGGGCCGCTAACCGACGGGATGGAAGAGCACGGAGTGTTCCTGCAGAAACTCGCAACAGAATGCTATCTGAGCATCATTTACGGTGAGAAGCCGCTCTCCTACTTCGATGAGTTCGTAGCCCAATTCTACAAGAATGGCGGAGACGTGATTACCAAGGAAGTGAATGATTGGTACAAAGAAAACAAGCCATGATATTGTGGCTTGTTTTCTTCTATGTTCACTTATTTCTTCTATATATTAGCGTCAGCGGAGTGAATTAAAATGACAGATAAGCATATGTTTCATGCCTGTTTTGTACGAAGCTGTTCAAGGTGTAACGCTCTTAAAACGATTAGGAGGAGAGGCAATGAGGAAAAAAACAAGTGTATTCCTGGCATTTACCATGTTTGTGAGCATTCTTTTTTCGAATCCGATCAAGACTGTTGCTGCTGCAAGCGAAGCGCCCGCAGGGTGGAGAGACTTAGTGGACTACCGCATTTTCAGTACGATATCGGATGGCTGGGCCGGGGATAGCGGATTTGGACTTGAGACGGTGGATAGCAAGCTGCCTATCGATACGACAACCATGTACAACGGTTTGCCATCGCTGCTATTAAACACGAAGACCCCTACGAGTCCGTCCTGGTACAATGCTCTGATTACGGTTGCCGGCTGGAAAGCATATGACTTCACTTCTTATTATCCCCACGGCTTCCTTGAGTTCAATATTAAGGGGAATGCAGGCGGAGAGTCCTTTCTCCTTGGCTTCAAAGACAGAGTGTTCGAAAGGGCTGCAGGGAATGAAATTACCACTACGGTTAACATTAACAGCTATACCAGCATCACGACGGGCTGGAAGCATGTAAAGATCCCGTTAAAGGATCTGATGCAGGTCTCGCAAGGCATTAACATTTCCTCCATAGATTCATTATCGCTTAAGAATAACGGGTTTCAGCCGTTAAAGGTCTGGCTCAATGATATCCGGGTTACCTCTCCCGATAAAGAGAAAGAGTATGCCCCCATCAAGGTCAATCAATTAGGATATCCGGCGAATGGCGTAAAGCAGGCACTCGTGACCGGATTTGAGGATGTCCTCACGGTTAATGCGGGTACTCCGTTCACCATTATTAATACCGCTACCAACTCCACGGCCTTCTCCGGAACGCTTGTGCTCACCAAGAATTATGATGCTATCGACAGTGGAGAGCGGGTGTTCACTGCAGACTTTACCCCTCTAACGGTTCCGGGAAAATATTATGTGGCGGTACAGGGCCTTCAGAATTCGCCCAAGTTCTCCATCGGCGAGGCTAACGATATCTATGCCCCTTTCCTAACTGACGTATCGAGATACTTCTATTACCAGAGAACCGGAATTAATATTACCAGCCCGTACACCCAGAATTATCAGAGAAGCGATTTCACTCCTGATACAGCAGTTCCTTTCATGTCTAATCCTTCTGTTAAAAAAGATGTTTCCAAGGGATGGTACGATGCGGGGGATAAAGGCAAGTACGTAAACGCCGGTGCCAAAGCCCTGTCGGATCTCTTCTGGGCCTATGAAATCATGCCGGAGAAATTTACGGACAATCAATTTAATATTCCTGAGAGCGGAAACGGCATCCCCGATATTCTGGATGAGTCAAGATGGGAACTGGAATGGATGCTCAAGATGCAGGATCCGGCAACCGGCGGTTTCTATGCGCGCGTAACCTTCCAGGATGATGACAATATGGTCGACAGGCAAATCATTGATAAGGATACGGTTAGCTCACGGACCAGCATCAAAACAACCGCTGATACGGCTACTGCAGCCGGTGTATTGGCTCATGCCTACCTGATTTACCAGAATATCGATCCGGCTTTTGCTCAGAGCTGTTTGAATGCAGCCGAAGCGGCATGGGGATATCTGGAGGCGCATCCGGAGAATATCCGTACGCCTAACACGGGCCGATGGCCGTATGATGTCACGGATGATGCATCGAATCGTCTATGGGCTGCAGGCTCCCTGTACCGGTCGACGGGGAACGCCAAATACAATAATTATTTCCTTGCAAACTATACGAATATGGGAATTTATTTCGAAGACACCCTTGATTTCGCCAGCGGATGGGCGAACACCTGGAATACAGGCTTCTTCAGTTATCTGAAAGCCGCTAATCCTAATTCCGCTGTCGTAAGCTGGTACACCACCAAATATCAGCAATGGTTCAATGACAAAGTAAGCAGATATAATGACAGTGCCTGGAAAAGCATCATCAAAGACGGTAACTATTATTGGGGTATCACCATGCAGGTTGCGGATACGCCGATGGAAATGATTATCGGGACGAAGCTGCTGGGAACCTTCGAGAGCAACCGCGCAATCATTAATAAAATTACCTACAGCCAGTTAGACTGGATTCTCGGGCAGAACCCGGTAGGCGTCTCCTTCGTTTCGGGTTATGGAGATAACAGCGTACAGTATCCGTTCAGTATCATGTACAGAACAGACAATTTGCCTGGGGTACCTAAGGGCTATCTGGTCGGAGGACCGAATAAATTCTCCAATGATATCACCATAGGAAACCAGATATCGAGATTCGCAGGCAAAAACTATAACGATAATTTCCAGGAATGGACGACAAACGAGCATACTGTGTATTGGAATTCCGGGCTTGTATTCGTAGCCGCATTTGCAACTGGAAATAGCAGTAACTCTTCAATCAGTCCTGCTGCCGCTGCCTTTGACAAGAAAATTGCGAATCAGGCGAACATTCCGGTGACTCTGACCCTGAACGGCAACACGTTCACTGGTATTAAGAATGGTACGGTGTCCCTGATTGCAGGCACGGATTACACGGTATCAGGCAACACCATTACGCTGCTCAAAAGCTATCTCGCGCAGCAGCCAACCGGAACAACGAACCTTACGTTCCTGTTTAGCGCCGGATCTTCTGCCGCGCTATCCATCGCAGTGAAGGATTCGTCAGTCACCAACGCGGTGATCACTCCGACGGTCGCTGTCTATGACAAGAATGCCGTGAATCCAGCCGGTATTCCGGTGACGCTGACGCTAAACGGCAACACGCTCACTGGTATTAAGAACGGAACGGCATCTTTGGTTGCCGGTACGGATTACTCAGTTTCGGGCTCAACGGTAACCATTCAAAGGGCATACTTGGGCGCCCAGCCGGTGGGCACAACTACCCTGACATTCAATTTCAGCGCTGGAGCGAGTGCGTCCCTTACGATCTCAGTAATCAATACCGCCACCGGCGGAAGCGGGTCCATCAAGGTGCAGCAGTACAATTCCAGTGTAGCAGCCACGGTCAACACACTGAATCCGCGGATCAAGCTGACAAACACCGGCACCTCCGCGGTCAATTTATCCGATGTGAAGCTGCGTTATTATTACACGATCGATGGGGATAAGGACCAGAGCTTCTGGTGCGACTGGTCGAGCGCCGGCAGCAGCAACGTGACGGGAACCTTCGCTAAGCTGGCAACTCCCCGGACCGGGGCAGACTCTTATCTGGAGGTTGGTTTTACGGGCGGAGCCGGAAGCCTGGCGGCTGGAGCCAGCATTGAGATTCAGATCCGTGTGAGCAAGACCGATTGGTCGAGCTACACACAGACAGGGGATTACTCCTTCGACCCGGCACATACAGCATATGCTGACTGGAGCAAAACGACTGGTTATATCGCAGGTGCCCTCCAATGGGGAATTGAGCCCTGAAGAATGGCGAAACTCAGTGAAAGGAGTGGAACAACTCTATTGAAAGTTATGCTGGCTCCTACGAAACCAAAATCGGTATTTACATTTTCTATCGTGAAGAATCTTCGTGCTTTTTGGATGTTTTACGTGATGATGCTGCCGGGAATCGTTCTGCTCCTGATCAATAATTATATCCCAATGTCCGGGATTATTATTGCCTTTAAGACAATCAACTACCAGGAAGGAATTCTGGGAAGTCCTTGGACGGGGATGAAGAATTTCGAATACCTGTTTGCCTCAAAAGATTCATACATCATCATCCGCAACACGCTGCTGTATAATTCACTGTTTATTGTGTTGAACTTGGGGTTTCCGCTGGCGTTCGCTTTAATGCTTAATGAGATGAAGAACCGCTTCCTCTCGAAGCTGCACCAGACGATTATGTTCCTGCCGTATTTTCTGTCCATGATCGTCATCTCGTACCTGGTGTACGGGTTCATGAGTGACGAACGTGGCTACTTCAACGGTACGCTGCTGCCGGCGCTTGGCCTGGAGCCTGTGCGCTGGTATTTCACGAAGGAAGTATGGCCAATCATCTTGCCGATCATTAACACGTGGAAGAACATGGGCTATTACACGGTCGTGTATATGGCGGCAATCATCGGCATCGATGAAGAGTACTATGAAGCGGCAACGATTGACGGGGCGAATAAGTGGCAGCAGATGAAAAAAATCACGATTCCTTTGATTATGCCGGTCATCACGATTATGACATTGCTGCAGATTGGCCGGATTTTCAATGCCGACTTTGGACTCTTCTTCCAGGTGCCGCGTGAATCAGGGGCGTTGTTCCCCGTCACGAACGTTATCGATACCTATGTTTACCGTACGTTCCTGACGGTTGGGGATATCGGTCTTTCATCAGCGGCCGGATTGTTCCAATCCGTAGTCGGTTTCGTGCTGGTTTTTGTATCCAATTGGGTCGTTCGCCGCTTTAACCGCGAGAACGCGCTGTTCTAAGAGAGGATCCCCTATGGCAAATATAATGAGCAAATCTGTATCCGGTTCAGGTTCAAAGAATCAGCTGTCGGGACGGGCGTCAGTTCTCATCAACATCTTCTTCGTGATCTATTCGGCCCTCTGTATCCTGCCGTTACTGCTGGTTGTTTCGGTATCTTTCTCCGATGAACAGTCCGTCATGACACACGGATACCGGTTCCTGCCGGAGAACTTCAATCTGGCGGCTTACCGGTTTCTGATTAAAGATATCGATCAGATCGTTCATTCTTACGGGATTTCGATAGCGGTCACGGTGATCGGTACGATACTGAGCGTCATCGTAATCGCGCTGTATGCATACCCGATCTCGCGGAGTCACTTCCCGCAGGCCAAGTTTTTTACATTCTTTGTTTTTCTTACGATGCTGATTTCCGGCGGTCTGGTCCCTTGGTACCTGGTATACGTGCAGATGCTGGACCTCAGAAATACGCTGTGGTCACTGATTATGCCGCTGATTATGTCTGCATTCTGGGTGCTGATCATGCGCACCTTCTTTAAGGAGACTGTGCCTGAGGCGGTATTGGAGTCGGCCAAAATCGATGGGGCCGGGGAACTGCGGATATTTATCCGGATTGTGCTGCCGCTGTCGCTGCCGGTTCTGGCGACAGTCGCACTGTTCCAGACGCTGACGTACTGGAACGACTGGTTCCTGAGCCTGGTATTTATTTCTGACAATCACAACATATCGGTACAATACTTTCTCTACAAGATGATGGTCAATATCCAGTACCTCTCCAGTAACCCGAACGCAATGGCTGAGATTACCCGGGCTGGCGGAATGGTTAACTTTCCGAGTGAGACCGTGCGGATGGCGATGGTCGTCGTGGGCGTCGGGCCGATCGTCTTTGCCTATCCGTTCTTCCAGAAGTATTTTATCAAGGGACTGACAGTCGGCTCCGTCAAAGGCTGAGGGGGCCGGCACCATATATCATTTGGGGGGGATTAATTGAAGATGAAGCACACCAAAAGTAAGACTGCACTTCTTCTAACAGTATTAATTATGTCGTCCTTGGCTGCTACGGCTTGCGGGAATTCAAACCATTCTAACACAGCCGCACCGGGAGAAAGCGTCAAGGCAAGCACCGCACCGGACGCTCCTGCGAATACAACCACTGATAATGCAGCCACAGATGCCTCGAAGCTGAAGCCTTATAAGCTAAAGCTGGTTTACGAAGGTGCACCGCAGGCGGACGAAGCTCTTGTAGAGGAAGCGCTGAACAAGATTTTAACCGAGAAAATCAATGCAACGATTGATATCGCACCGATCGACTGGGGGGCATGGGATGATAAGATTAACCTCATGATCGCTTCGCGCGAGCCTGTAGACATTCTGTTTACAGCCTCATGGAACGGCTATGCGAAGAACGTGGCCAAAGGCGTATACATGGATCTCGGCCCCTTGCTCGATCAATATGGCCAGGGCATCAAGGATAGCTTGGACCCGGCTTTCTTAAGCGGCTCCAAAATCGGCGGTAAAAACTACGCAGTCCCAACCAATAAAGAACTGGCATCGTCAGGTGGTATCGTGTACCGGAAGGACATTGCTGATGAACTCGGCATCGACATGAGCAAGGTTCAGAAAATTGAGGATCTCGATGCTGTCTATAAGATCGTCAAAGAGAAGAAGCCGAACATGTATCCGCTGTATACAACAGGCGGAACATTCTCCTCACACTCCTTTGTGGAGCTGGATTATCTGGGGGATACGACGATACCTGGCGCCATTGATAAGAATAGTACGGATGCCATAGTCAAACCGGCCGAAGAATTCCCGCAGTACTTGAATGCGCTGAAAGTAACCCGGGATTATTTCCTGAAGGGCTACATTAACAAAGATGCAGCTACTTCTCAAACTTCATCTCTCGATGCCTACAAGACCGGTAACGTGTTCTCCACCGTAGAGCCGCTCAAGCCGGGGAAGGCAGAGGAAATTGCATCCGCGACAGCGCTTGACGGCAAGCTTGCCCAGATTACGCTGACCGGCAAAACGGTCGCAACATCAGAGACTACCGGCGCCATGCTGGCCATCTCTACAACGTCCAAGGACCCGGAACGCGCTATGATGCTGATTAACCTGCTGCACACGGATCAAGAGATTATTAACCTGCTGAACTTCGGCATTGAAGGCACACACTATACGCGCAGCGGCAATGTCATGACCCAGACGGAGAAATCCGGTCAGTATGCGCCGGGCGTCGCTTGGGAGCTGGGGAACCAATTCCTGAACTATGTGTGGAGCTCGGAAGCCCCGGACAAGTGGGAGCAGTTCAAAAAGTTCAATGAAGGTGCCAAATCATCGCCGGCGCTCGGCTTTACCTTTGACAGCGAACCGGTTAAATCGGAGGTCGGAGCACTGGCCAATGTTCTAAGAGAATATCAGAAGGCACTTGAGACGGGTTCGGTTGATCTGGACGAAATGCTGCCCAAGTTTATATCCGCCCAAAAATCCGCCGGCCTCGACAAAGTCATTGCCGAAAAGCAAAAACAGCTTAATGAATTCCTCGCCAGCCAGAAATAAACTCATCTGGTTCATAAAAAAAGCAGTGAACGGAAAGTCCCGCTGATCCAAATGGATCAGCGGGACTTTCAAGTTGAAACGGTAATGTAACTGGCTTCGACCGTCGTTGTTACGGGTTGAGGTTTTTTTGTTATTTTCAGGCCGGAAATCAGGGGGATAAGGATTATTCAGGAGGTTGATGATTGGCCGAAATCTAATAAAAGTGGAATTTTTCCCAATGAGTGGTTCCTTATGCGCACGGGTGATCGGTTCTATAATTATGTATGCGGTTACACAAAACCGAGGAATCAATATAAAGGGGAGGCAAAGTATGAAAAGTATGAAACGTGTTTTGGTGGGGATCTCTACAATGCTTGTGATGACATCAGCTCTCACAGCGTGTGGCGGAAACTCAAATTCCAATTCAAACTCAAATTCATCCAGCCCAAGCGCAAGTCCAGCTCCATCCGCCAGTACTGCCGCGGCTCCAGCAGCCGGGAAGGGCGAAAAAGTGACCATCAATCTATGGAGCTTCACGGACGAGATTCCAAACATGACCAAGAAGTATATGGAAACCCATCCCGATGCAAATGTGGAGTTCAAAACTACGGTAATTGCAACCACGGATGGTGCTTATCAGCCTGCACTTGACCAGGCTCTTGCCGCTGGCGGCAAAGATGCACCGGACATTTATGCAGCTGAATCGGCGTTCGTGCTTAAGTATACACAAGGTGACGCATCCACCTATGCTGCTAACTATGCTGATCTTGGCCTTGATGACCAAATGGTTAAGGACGCGGGTATTGCCCAATATTCGGTTGATATCGGTAGCAAAGACGGGCAGTTGAAAGGCCTCGGCTACCAGGCAACCGGCGGAGCATTTATCTATCGCCGCTCGATTGCCAAGGATGTATTTGGAACCGATGACCCGGCTACCATCAAAACTGAAGTTGGACCCGGCTGGGATAAATTCTTCGATGCAGCTAAGAAGCTGAAAGCTAAAGGATACGGCATCGTATCCGGTGACGGCGATATCTGGCACCCGATCGAGAACAGTTCTGACACAGGCTGGCTGGTCGATGGCAAACTGCATATTGATCCAAAGCGCGAACAGTTCCTGGATCTTTCCAAAAAGCTAAAAGACAACGGCTATCATAACGATACCACTGACTGGACAGAAGCATGGTATGCGGATATGTCCGGTACCGGCGCTCAGCCAATCTTCGGATTCTTCGGTCCTGCTTGGCTCATCAACTACGTGATGAACGGTCAAGTGAAAGACACGAATGGCGACTGGGCAGTTACTGAGCCGCCAACAGGTTTCTTCTGGGGCGGTACCTGGTTGCTGGCTAACAAAGACGTGACCAAGGACGATGCTAAGAAGCAAGCAGTTGCTGACTTTGTGAAGTGGGTTACCCTGGATACTTCCGAAACAGGCCTTCAGTATTACTGGGCTAACGGCACGATGAAGCAAGGCGAGCAGGGCACGAAGGATAGCGTTGCTTCCTCCGTGGTAATGTCGAAATCCAACGGTGAAGTTCCACTGCTCGGCGGACAAAACATGTTTGATGTGTTCGTTCCAGCCAATGCTAACGCTTCAGGTAAGAACTTGACCCAGTTCGACGAAACTATCAACAAGATCTGGCGAGATCAAGTACGCGAATACACTGCAGGCAATAAGACCCGTGATAAAGCAATCGAAACCTTCAAGCAGCAAGTCAAAGACCAGCTTGGCATTGAAAGCGAATAAGAAGGAATCGGAGGGGCGGGGGAGTTATCCCGCCCCTTCATATCAACTAATGAGGTGAGAGCATGCGCCGCAAAGATGTCAGCTATGCGAAATACGGTTATATCTTTACTTTTCCATTTGTTCTTGCATTTCTGATTTTCTCACTGTATCCCATTTTATACACCGCAGTGATTGGATTTACCGATATGAAGGGACTAATACCTAAGCCGATTCATATGCTGGATAACCCTTTTCAGAATTTCAAGGATCTCCTTTTTGATAATCCTTCATTCCGGAAGTCTCTGATTAACACGGGGCTGCTCTGGATTACGAACTTCGTCCCTCAGATGCTTCTTGCGCTCCTCTTGACCGCATGGTTCACGAACCGGCGCCTTAACATAAAAGGACAAGGCTTGTTCAAGGTTCTGCTCTACATGCCAAACATCATTACTGCGAGTACAATTGCTGTACTGTTCAGTACTTTGTTCGCTTACCCGATGGGGCCGGTAAATAGTTTGTTTCATATGATGGGATGGAGCGACAGTCCGATATTCTTCCTGCAGGATAAGACGACAGCGCGTGGCATTGTGTCATTCATCCAGTTCTGGATGTGGTACGGTAATACCATGATCGTTCTGATTGCAGGCGTTATGGGTATCAATCCGGCACTCTTCGAGTCTGCAGCGATTGATGGTGCGAACGGGTTCCAGATTTTCTTCCGTATCACACTGCCGAGTCTGCGTACAATATTGCTGTTCACCCTGATTACCTCGATGGTGGGTGGTTTGACCATGTTCGATATTCCGCAATTATTCCTTACGGGCGGACCGGATGACTCCACGCTTACCACGTCCATGTTTATCTACGGGCAGGCATTCAAGGGCAGTTACATGTATAACCGTGCTGCAGCAGCGAGTATGATTATGTTCCTAATTTCAGCTTTGCTGTCGGGCTTACTGTTCTACGTGATGCGCGACCGCGATGCGGCCAAACTAAAGAAAATCCAAAAACAAAAGTACAGAAACGCTGCTCAAGCAGCCGCGAGGGAGGTGTAGCGCATGGAGAAAATATCGGAAAATGGTAAAGTAAGCCGGAGAATAAACAAAACCATCATCTATGTGGTCTGCATCGCTTTGGCGGTGCTCAGCATTCTGCCGTTCTGGATCATGTTTGTAAACGCCACACGCTCTACACCGGAAATCCAGAGCGGAATCTCGCTGCTTCCTTCGTCCCACATGATGCGCAACCTGCAGGTACTGCTCGACAAGAGCTTTGATCCGATTCAAGGGTTTATGAACTCTTTCATTATCGCAAGTTCTGCAACACTCTGTACCGTCTATTTCTCGTCCCTGGCAGCCTATGGGCTCGTAACGTATAGCTGGAAGCTGCGGGGTCCATTCTTTACCTTCATTATGTGCGTGATGATGATTCCTTCCCAGGCAAGCGCGATCGGGTTCTATCAATTCATGTATAAACTGCATTGGACGAACAATTTCCTTCCGCTGATTCTGCCTGCAATTGCAGCGCCGGCGGTAGTGTTCTTCATGCGTCAATACCTGCTCGCCACATTGTCCATTGAGATTGTAGAGGCCGCACGGGTAGACGGATCTGGCGAGTTCCGCACGTTCAACCGGATTATCATGCCGCTCATGATGCCGGCAATAGCGACACAAGCGATCTTTGCTTTTGTAGCCAACTGGAACAACCTGTTCATGCCGATGATTCTCCTTACACAGAAAGAGAAGTACACGATGCCGATCATGGTAAGTTTGCTTCGCGGTGATATTTACAAGATGGAGTTCGGCTCGATATACATGGGTCTGGCTTTGACGGCACTGCCGCTGTTTGTAGTTTATTTCCTGTTGTCGCGGTATATTATCGCAGGTGTAGCACTTGGAGGCGTGAAAGAATAATTTTGCCGTCAGGCATGTTTCAATGACGGGTGTAAACATTTCAAAGAGGGGAAGAATTCTGTTATGGCAGCACAAAATGAACCGTTAGTTACCCATCTCTATACAGCCGATCCTTCCGCTCATGTATTTGAGGGCAAGCTGTATATTTATCCATCCCATGATATCGACCATGGCGGTCCTACGAACGATAATGGCGACCAGTATGCGATGGAAGATTATCATGTATTTTCTTTGGAAAATCCAGCGTCTCCGTGTGTGGATCATGGAGAGGCGCTTCATCTCCGTGATGTCCCCTGGGCTTCCAAACAAATGTGGGCACCCGACGCCGCGTACCGGAAGGGGACCTATTACCTGTTTTTTCCGGCCCGTGACAAGGAGGGCGTTTTCCGTATTGGCGTAGCAACGGCAGCCTCGCCGGCGGGTCCTTTTCTGGCTCAGGAAAGCTATATCGAAGGGAGCTTCAGCATCGATCCCGCAGTATTTGTTGACGAGGACGAAAGAGCTTATATGTATTTCGGCGGCTTATGGGGCGGACAGTTAGAAAAGTGGCAAACCGGCGTGTACCAGCCGGATGCAGCTGAGAAAGACGCAGGAGAACCGGCTTACGGCCCACGGGTAGCGGAACTGACGGAAGACTTGCTGTCCTTCAAATCGGCCCCCGGGGAAATAACCATTACCGATGAAGAAGGGAACGCTATCCTTGCCGGTGATGAAGACAGGAGATATTTCGAAGGTCCATGGATGCATAAGTATAAGGGGAAATATTATCTGTCCTACTCCACAGGCACGACCCATAAAATCGTCTATGCCGTGAGCGACAAGCCTTGTGGACCTTTTGTGTTTCAAGGAACGATTCTGGAACCCGTCGTGGGCTGGACGACCCACCATTCCATCGTGGAATTTAACGGGAAATGGTACTTGTTCTACCATGACGCATCCTTGTCCGGCGGCGTGGACCACAAACGCTGTGTCAAATTTACGGAGCTGCATTATGAAGAAGACGGCAGAATCCGGCCGGTACTTCTCTAATCGAATGCCCCGCCTCAACTGCCTCTGTCCTACAGAGATAAGGATGTCTTGAAGCTAACGCTTTAAGACATCCTTATTTGCGTTTCTTTCATGTTTGCCTTCATTCACTACCTGCAGGCAGCATAATCGTAAAGGTTGAACCTTGTCCCGGCTCGCTATTTACCGCAATGGTGCCTCCGCTTAAGCTGATGATGCGTCCGACCAGAGGCAGGCCCAGTCCGTTGCCTTCGGAGGAACGTGCAGGGTCGCCTTGGTAGAATTTTTCAAAAATATGCTTGCGGACCTGAGGGGTCATTCCTATTCCTGTGTCGGATATGACCACTCTAATCCAAGGGTCTCCGGGCCGGAGAGAGACGGAGATTTCCCCGCCTTCCGGCGTGAATTTGATCGCATTGCCAAGTAGATTGAGCCATACCTGCATGATCAGCTCTTCATTCCCATAATACTGCAGCTCGTCCAGATCAATGTTGAGGTTCAGCTGCTTGGGAGCCCAGGCCGGCTCCAGCAATAACAGAGCCTGACGGAGCTGCTCATCCAAGCGGTATTCCGTTTGTTCTGTGAGCAGTTCCTGGTTTTCGAGCTTGGAGATTTTGAGAATATTGCCGGACAGGGTGGATAATTGCCGGGCGCTGTCTATAATCATGCCGGTGTATTCATCATGCTCTTCTTTGCTGAGATTATCCTCCTGCAAGAGTGTGGCGTACCCCTCGATAGCGGCAATGGGCGTCTTGAATTCGTGAGACACATTGACAACAAAATCATTGCGGAGGGTCTCGATGCTGCGCAGCTCCTGAACCATAAGATTGAAGTGATGGGCAACGTCGCTGATCTCACCCACCCGGTGCGATTCATTCAAATGAATGTCGAAGTTGCCTGTGGAGACCACCTTGGCCGCCTTGATCAGATCCGCAATTGGAGATAATATTTTTCGGCCCACGGTCACGGTGATGGTTGTCCCGAGGACGAGACTGAACAAAACAATGGTCAGAATAGGCGGAAAAGGATTTCTGTTCTGTATAGTTTCATTGCCAAGGCGAATGTATAGATAGGCTAAGATCAACATGAGTAAAAGGAAGGACAAAATAATCACAAACACCAACGATACAAAATACCACCACAAACCTCTGTTTTTTTTGAGCCTCATCCCAGCTTCACCGCCTTGTAGCCCAATCCTCTTACGGTGACAATTTCAAAGTCAGAGCTTTCCCTGAAACGCTCGCGCAAACGGTTAATATGAACCACCACTGTATGCTCGTCGGATTCTGTATCCATTCCCCAAATTTCATCCATCAGCTGCTGTTTGGTAAAGATTTTGTTCGGATAAGAGATTAATTTATAGAGTAAATAAAATTCTTTCTGCGGAAGAAGGGTGCTCTCTTGGCCCTGAATGACAGTTAACGCATCATAATCGAGCACCGTTCGTCCCCATTCGATCCGGCGTTCGCTGATAATCCTGGCCCGGCGAAGCAGTGCCCCAACCCGTAGAATCATTTCATTTACATTAATGGGCTTGACCATATAATCGTCGATTCCGACGAGAAATCCCTGCTGTTTGTCAGCAAAGTTCTCCCGTGCCGTCACCATGAGAACCGGAAGATTGTTGTTATTGTCCCGGAGTGTCCGCGTAAGCTCGTAGCCGTCCATACGCGGCATCATAATATCGCAGATGATCAGATCGATATATTCCTTATCCAGTAACGTGAGTGCATCCTCGCCGTTCACTGCCGGGATGGCGTTGTATCCATTTTTGGTCAGGACTGTACAGAAGAGCTGCCGCAATTTGCTGTCATCCTCAACCACAAGAATATTAAACATGGGGTTTCCTCCTGGAATGCTTCATTGGTTTCACTATATAGATGACTTAAGTATACCTCATCAAGATCAAGTGAATCTCAACTGGTGAAGTTTAGGTTTAGTTTACATTGGGCGCTTATACTGGGGCCAGCAAGACAAGAAGAGAGAGAGAGTAACGATCAATGATCACACGGGTACGGAAAGGGAGAAGAATACGATGCTGCAATTAAAAAACATCACCAAGAGCTATAAGACCGGGGAATTCACACAGGTTGCACTGGATAAGGTGAATCTGAATTTCAGGGAGAGTGAATTCGTTGCGATTCTGGGCCAGAGCGGATCGGGTAAGACAACACTGCTGAATATCATCGGCGGACTGGATCAATATGACAGCGGGGAGCTGATTATTAACGGCCAATCCACGGAGCATTTCAAAGACGGAGATTGGGATGCATACCGCAATAACAGTGTGGGCTTTATTTTCCAAAGCTATAATCTGATTTCACATCTGAGTATTACGGATAATGTGGAGATGGGGATGACACTCAGCGGGGTAGCCTCTGCTGAGAAGCACCGTAAGGCGCTTGAAGCGCTGGAGAAGGTTGGACTCAAGGAGCATGTCCATAAAAAACCAAACCAGCTCTCCGGTGGACAAATGCAGCGGGTCGCAATTGCCCGTGCCCTGGCCAACAATCCGGACATTATTCTCGCGGATGAGCCGACAGGTGCTCTGGATACAGAAACCAGTGAGCAAATCATGGAGCTGATTAAGACCATCGCGGAAGATAAACTGGTCATCATGGTTACCCATAATCCGGAGTTGGCCGAGAGCTATGCAGACCGCGTGATCCGCTTCTCGGACGGACATGCGGTATCGGACAGCAATCCGCTGGCCAATCAAAAGCTCTCAAGCTCCTACAAGCTGAAAGAGACCAGCATGGGTTTTTTTACCGCCTTGAAATTATCCGGGAAAAATATCGCAACCAAGAAATGGCGGACGGGCCTGACGGCTTTTGCTTCAAGTATCGGGATCATTGGTATCGCCTTGATTCTGTCCTTGTCGAATGGATTCGATAAGCAGATCAGCTCCTATGAAACCGGGGCGCTCTCCAACTTCCCGATCTCGATCAATCAGACGGCAATGAATGTAGAGCTGGGGCCGCCAAGAGACGGAGCATCAGAACTTCCCTCATACCCTGCAGAGAAAAAGCTGTATCCCTATGACCCCAGCGAAAACTCTACACAGCATACCAATGTGCTGACCAAGGAATATATAGATTATCTAAAGAAAATCGATCCTAAGCTAATTGACGGAATTTCCTATACCCGCACCGTGAATATGAATGTACTGGTATCGGATGGACAAACGGCGACCACGCTGGATAAAAATAATATCAGCTTAACGGCATATCCCAGCAAACAGGGAAGTGAGACAGGGAGCTATCTGGAGCAATATTATGATGTGCTGGAGGGAAAATATCCTTCCGGGAAGACGGATGTCGTACTCATTGTGGACGAATATAACCGCCTGACCGATGCTGCGGTAGATGCCCTGGGGCTCGATTATAAAGTGGACAGCATCAATCTGGGAGATCTTATTGGAACTCAGCTGAAGCTTGTGATGAATAATGACTATTACCGCAAAAACGGTGAGCAGTTTGTCGTAAACGGAACAGCGTCGAATTTAACAGAGCTCTATAACAGCCCTAAAGCAGTGACTCTGAACATCGTTGGGGTGCTGCGCGGCAAGGAAGGCTCCAGTGTATCTACAATGTCTCCAGGCATTGCCTATTCGGATGAGCTTGCCGCTTCATTTATAGCAGATGCACAGAAATCCGAGATCGTATTGGCACAGGAAAAAGCAGACGTCAATGTGCTGACCGGTCAAGCATTGTCAGATGGTGTCGCGGGTAGTGGTTCAGCCGGAGCAGCAGGTACAAACCGGCTGATGATGGGTCCTGGCGGAGGCGCAGCAGGAGGGCATGCTTCCTTGACTAAAGAGGATGTGCTTGCATCCCTAGGGGCAACAGATATTCCTAGCTCAGTTTCTTTGTACCCGATTGATTTCAGTGCCAAGGAATCGGTCACTGCTTATCTGGACAAATGGAATGAAGGCCGTGAATCCAAGGATCAGGTGAAATATACCGATTTGGCGGCTATGGTTACCAACATCTCCGGTGGTATCATGGACGGGATTACCATGGTGTTGATTGCTTTTGCCGCGATTTCCCTGGTAGTATCCTTGATTATGATCGGGATTATCACATATATTTCTGTCATGGAGCGGACGAAGGAGATTGGAGTCCTGCGCGCACTGGGCGCCCGCAAGAAGGATATTACACGGGTATTCAATGCTGAGACTTTTATCATCGGGGCTTGCTCCGGGATTCTGGGGATTGGTATTACCTACCTGCTTACCATTCCGGTTAATGCGATACTCTATAATCTGACCGATCTGTCAAACGTAGCCCAGCTCAACCCGTTGCATGCATTAATTCTGGGTGTGATCAGTGTAGGGCTTACGATGATCGGCGGCTTCATTCCGGCCAAGATGGCCGCGAAGAAAGACCCGGTTGCAGCGCTGCGCAGTGAGTAACGGCTTAACAGTCTAGTTATAGGATTAGCCGGAAAACTGCATTACCCATACAGAAAGAGAGCCGATCCATCGTTGAATCGGCTCTTTCTGTATCATTATGGCATTTATACATGAGCAGGAAAGGAGAATGCCGGAAGAAATCATGGACGGGTAAGCAGATTGAGCTCCTTCGCCTGGATAATGGCTTTGGTACGCCGGTTGACCTTTAGTTTGGCGAAAATATTTTTTACATGCACTTTTACCGTCCCAATCGCGATGACCAGTTGGTCGGCTATCTCCTTGTTTGACAGTCCTGCCGCCAATAGGGAAAGCACCTCTAACTCCCGCTCGGTAAGTGGTTCCTCCATTATAGCGGACAACGAGGCTTCTTCCGCTTCCGGGTCTTTATTGGACTGTCCGGCCGTATTTTGCAGCATGCAGAATAAAATTCCATTGGATGCCATAGCCTGAAGAACGGTTAGGCGATCATACGCGAATACACCGCTTGCCAGCTTGTTTTCCAGGTAGAGGACACCCAGCATATTCCCGTGAACGGTTACCGGTATACAGAGTGCGGACCCGGGCCGATGCTTCGCAATATAAGGATTATGGATCAGCCAGCTCTCTTCACCACCGATATAATGGACATGCTCTTGTGTGCGAAAGACATACCGGATGATGCCCTCCGGCAATAGAAGGCTATCATTCAGCTCAGAAGGCGGGAGGGGAGCCTGCGCTTCTGAATCGGCATACGCCTGAATATTGAGTCCATCCTTATTGTCCATCAGCAAAGCACCCTTGCTGGCACCCGCATATTTCATAATGGTATTCATGATTTCCGCAAGCACTGTCTCACTGTCCATCTGATTCGTTATCATTTGAGTGGTTTTGAGAATCGCTGCAAGATCCAGGCCGTCCAGGGCATGGGTCTCATGATGAGTACCGGCAGCCTCTCCAGCTAACTCTACATCACTCCGGTCCGCCGGAATAGGGATGATCTCAGACAATTCATTAGCCTGTTCCCCGCGTTGCCAGCAGAGTAGCAGGTCCTCTAATTGCTTTATTTTTATCTGCACTCCCCATTGTGTATACGCCTCAAGCGCCAATTGCAAATAGAAGAGGGCTGTTTTACCTTTATCCAGATTCCGGTAGTATCTCGCTGCGAGTTCACCCGCAAGGCTTGTCACCTGAACATCGCCTTGTTCTCTTGCTTCACGGATGGTTTTATCATACAATTCCTCAGCCAGAATGCCTTTACCAGAGGCACGCGCATGTTCAGCCTGCAGAAGGTAATGCCTGGACCGGTAATTGGCCGGACTCCATGCGGCCCATTTTTTGAAGCGGAGGAAATTTCTGTTGAATCGTTTCTTCAAATGTGCCCGTTTCCCAGGCTGTTCAGAATCTGCCAATAGGGCAAGCGATTCATACATCAGGCATTCCGGCAAATGCGGAAGATGTGTGGCATAGGCTTCATAGGGCTCTGCTTGACTGGCCCAGCGGATAGCTTCCTCATAATTACCCAGCAAATAGCTGAGTTGAGTCTTGTAGGTGCTGTACTGAAATAAGGTGGTAGCCGAGGTCTCCTCCATATGAATCCGGCCCAGGAACTCTTCTTCTTCAAAGCCTGTGCTGCTGAACGAATCCGGAGAAAGGGTTCTTCCCTGCAGCGCAAGAATAAATTGCTGATACAGATAAAAGTTCTGCTTCACAAACTCGTCGTTGGTTGTATCCAGAAATACCATATATTCAGTTATCGTTCTGGAAAATTCACTTAACGGTGCTCTTGTGTAGAGTGAGTTAATGTGCGCACCCATGGCATAGCTGGCAAATACATAATCCCCGGATTCCATCCCGAAACGAAGCGCTTTTGCCAAGTAAGCATCTCCTTCACGGGCATTTCCGGCAAATTGACAGAGTACACCGCCGAACATGGTATAAGATTTGCTTTTAACTGAAGTAATATTGTAACGCTCGGAAAGCTCAATTCCGACCTTGCCAATGGCATAGCCCTTATCAAATTTCCCCCGTGCATATCCCAGAAGCATACTGTAAGCAGAATAGACTGCTGCGGAAACAGGGGTGTTTCCATACTTAATAGATAGCTGAATGGCTCTGCACATGAGCAGGAAAAAGACCTCTTTGTTCGTGAAGAAGGTGGAGGGAGTAATCGCCAGAATGAGATGCATCGCAGCAATCCGGTCTTTGTCGGACATTTCCTCCAAATGCGCGAGCCGGTCATACCGGTTATGCAGCAGCACATCGATCCTCAGCGCTTCAATGAACAGTTCGAATTTGCCCGGATTGGGCGAAATGTTAACATGATGCTCCCGCAGACTTTCTAGACCGAGCGCAGTGCCCTCCAGATATTTACCCTGATTGATGTATTGCATAATCCGGATCATTTGCACTCTGCTCCGCTCAGCAGCATTGCGCGCACGGAGAAGCAAGAAGTCAATTATGCGGTCAGACTCCACAGCATTACCGCATAAATATTCACATTCTGCTTGTTCAGCATGCAGCTCGAAACAGAGCTCGAAGGTGTTGCTCCAAGCTTCTGCTGGCAGCAATTCTACCCCTTTTCTGAAATAACCCAGCGCAACGTCATAAGCGGAGGTGGCCTTGGCGCGGTTTCCCGCATCCAGATTCAATTGTATGAGCTGAAGGATCTCGGCTTCTCCGGTCATTCTGCCAGAGCCTCTATTCAGATGGTTGACCACATCAAACAAGTTCTCTTCGTACCCGGAAGCCTCCCTGTTCAAAGCTCTGCCTATTGAGCTATGGATCGCTTGTTTCGTATCATCATCAATCTGATTGTAAATCAGCTTATGTATATTATCGTGGGCAAAACGGAAGGTACCCGCTTCATCTGCCACTATCATCCCTTCGGCTTCAATCTGGGGCCATTCGGACATGACATCTCCGATCTCCCGATTAGCGACACAAGCTATCAGATTCGGATGGAAGGTGCTTCCTACACAAGCCGAAATTTGAAGCAGCTCCTGCGCAGTGACGGGTAGACGCCGCAGCCTGTGTTCCATCAAGTCATTGATCGCATAGCTGGGTTCCTGCCCAATGACCGATCCCAAATCCCATTGCCAGCACCGGTTCTCATGGTTATACACCAGAATGCTGTCATCCTGCAGGCGTAACAATATTTGCTTGAAATGAAACGGGTTGCCATTCGATTTATGATATAGCAGTTCTGTAAAAGATAGCGCAGTATCCGCTTGGGTATTCAAGGTTTCTATCGTAATATCGTTCATTTGTTCAAGGCTGAGCGGGGACAGATGAATATGCCGGATAGCTGCCTGATCGGTAACGCTCCCGCCATGTCCGTACCCTGGCAGACTGTTAAGGTCTATATCGTTATAGCGATAAGCGCAGACGAACATCAAATATTGGCATTCCGGATCGCACAACAGCGCGTGAATTAACTGCAGCGACGAAGAATCCGCCCATTGCAAATCATCGATAAACAGGACGAGGGGATGTTCTTTAGAAGCCAGCGCTTGAACAAATTTGCGGAAAACATAGATAAACCGTTTCTTCGATTCATTAGCCGGAAGCTCTTCCACAGAGGGCAGGGGGCCAAGTATCAGCTCGGCTTCAGGAATAATGGCAGTGATCACGTTGGCGCTTGCCCCGAGTGCTTCCTGCAGCTTTTGTCTCCACAGCTCGGACTGTTCCTTGCGTTCACCCAGCAAATGCCGCATCAATCCGCGAAAGGCTTGAATAATCGGATGATAAGGGCTTTCTTTAGAGATTTGCTCAAACTTTCCGGTGACATAAAAAAAATTACGGGCATGCTGCTGTTTGCGGAAAACCTCGTCCATAAGGCTTGTTTTGCCGATACCGGCTTCACCGGACACATACACCATTTCGGTTGATCCGAAGCAAGCAGAATAAAAAGCCTGGGTCAGCATGGAGATCTCATATTCTCTGCCGTGAAACCCCGGTTCCATAAAAAAGGTGTCGTGGGAACGTCCGACTTTATCCAGGTCTGCCAATAAAAAACCGGCATTTTGATAGCGGTTATCCGGATTTTTGTCGAGCAGTCTCATGACTACAGCTTCCAAGCCTTCAGGTAAATAGGTCTGCTCCTGGGTCAGCGGAGGGGGGACTTGGGCCAGGTGCATATACACCCATTCCAGCGGATTGTCGGCAAGAAAAGGCAGATGTCCGGCCAATAATTCGTAGAAAATAATGCCTACAGAGTACAGATCACTTCGCTCATCCACTGTCCGCAGCATTCTTCCTGTATTCTCAGGTGAACAATAGGCGAGGCCTGCATCTGATATACCATAACCGGCTGGACGCAAATAACCATGGTCTGAACGATGGAGGGCATAACCTGAATCTATTAAATAGGCTTCTTGTCCATTAGAACGAACACCGATCCGCTCCGGCCGCAAATCGAGATGAAGGATCTGTAACTGATGAAGCTGCAGAACACAAGCTACGATGGACCTGGCGAGGGTGAGAAACACCTCCGGGTTCATGCGGGTCTGTCCGTTCATCCATTCCCTAAGTGTTGAATTTCTGATAACAATGTCGGATTGCTGATTTACTTTCATTTTTAGACACCTCTAATCTTGAACGTAGTAGCGAATACAATCTATTGTAATGGAAGATATACCTTTTTAGGTATAGAGAATTTTAAGGAATGACTCTAATCTGGGAGTATGTTTAATGGGCTGAATTTAGAAGCAGGAGAGGTCTAGGTGATTAAAATGGAGAATGCACTGATTGCGTTTATTAGTATTGTTCTTCTTGGAATTGTGATCTTTGCGAAGATTTGGTGGGACGGATCCGGGATCAGTTTTAAATTTACAAAATGGTATTTTGGTATTTTTTTTATTGCGGCACTGATTGTTGGAGGAGGTACTTTTTTCGTCAGTTAAGTCATTATATCGGTAAGCTCCTTCGGATTTGGTAGGTACAATTCACAAATACATAAGTGTTTTTCGATTCATCGGAAATACAAGAAAGAGAGGATATTTTTATGAAAGGAATCAGACGATACAAACGCTGGATCGCCATGACTCTGATATTCATGCTTGCTATAGGATCGTTGTCTCATGGGGAAGTGTCTGCTGCAGATCCGGAGGTGCTCGATCAAAAGCAGGAAAATAATACTGGAAATGTATGGGCCAGTTATGATTATCCAAGATTTCAGACCTTTACTCCGGAGATTACCGGGAGTCTCAGCAGGATTGAACTGAATATTTTCGATACCGCTGCTCCAGGAGCCCTGAAGGTGAAAATTTATAAGGATGGCGATCTTTCGACATTGCTCGCTGAAGCGCAGCTGACTTCCTTCAGCGCAGGCTGGGTGTCGGTTAATTTCTCAGGAGCATCGCCTTATCTGCAGAAGGGTACGATGTATCGAATGGTTGCTTCCACGGAATTCGGAGGCTCGGCTGGCTTCGGATGGTATGGCAGCACCGGCAACCCGTATTCAAGAGGATACTCTTCGGCTAACAATTATGACTTCTCTTTTAGAACGTACATGGTTGCGGATTATTCGACATCCCCCGCATTAAGTGAGATCTCCACTGCTGAATCAAGTATTGTAGCGGATGGCATGAGTCAGACGGCAGTGACGGTGAAGCTGAAGGATGCACAGGGTAATGCGTTGACGACGGGAGGGGAGATCGTGGCCATTACGTCGACCTCGG
Source organism: Paenibacillus sp. P46E (assembly GCF_001909095.1). Taxonomy (NCBI): domain Bacteria; kingdom Bacillati; phylum Bacillota; class Bacilli; order Caryophanales; family Paenibacillaceae; genus Paenibacillus; species Paenibacillus sp. P46E. The sequence goes on along the minus strand of NZ_LVYZ01000031.1, from coordinate 89,904 downwards.
GATCGGTGAGCACCGTCACGGACAACCATAACGGAACCTATACGGCGATGCTGACGGCACCGGTAACGGTGGGGACCGCGACCGTAAGTGCCACTGTTGGCGGAACTGCGCTGGGTGGAACGGCAACGGTGCAGTTCGTGCCCGGAGCACCATCTAGTGCGAACAGCACCATAGCCGTGGGCAATAGCTCGCTGATGGCGGACGGCACGAGTCAGACGGCAGTGACGGTGAAGCTAAAGGATATGCAGGGCAATGGACTGACGGCTGGAGGGGCGACGGTGGCCATTACGTCGACCTCAGGATCGGTGAGCACCGTCACGGACAACCATAACGGAACCTATACGGCGATGCTGACGGCACCGGTAACGGTGGGGACCGCGACCGTAAGTGCCACTGTTGGCGGAACTGCGCTGGGTGGAACGGCAACGGTGCAGTTCGTGCCCGGAGCACCATCTAGTGCGAACAGCACCATAGCCGTGGGCAATAGCTCGCTGATGGCGGACGGCACGAGTCAGACAATCGTGACGGTGAAGCTAAAGGATGCGCAGGGCAATGCGCTGACGGCCGGAGGGTCGACGGTGGTAATTACGTCGACCTCAGGATCAGTGAGCATCGTCACGGACAACCATAACGGGACTTATACGGCGATGCTGACGGCACCGGTAACGGTGGGGACTGCAACGGTCAGTGCTACTGTCAGTGGAACTGCGCTGGGCAGTACGGCAACGGTACAGTTCGTGACCGGAGCACCGTCCAGTGCGAACAGCACCATAGCCGTGGGCAATAGCTCGCTGACGGCGGACGGCACGAGTCAGACGGCAGTGACGGTGAAGCTGAAGGATGCGCAAGGCAATGCGCTGACGGCCGGAGGGGCGACGGTGGTAATTACGTCGACCTCGGGATCGGTGAGCACCGTCACGGACAACCATAACGGAACCTATACGGCGATGCTGACGGCACCGGTAACGGTTGGGACTGCAACCGTAAGTGCCAGTGTTGGCGGTAGTTCGTTGCCGGGAACGGCAACGGTACAGTTCGTGCCCGGAGCACCGTCTAGTGCGAACAGCACCATAGCCGTGGGCAATAGCTCCCTAACGGCGGACGGCACGAGCCAGACGGCAGTGACGGTGAAGCTGAAGGATGCGCATGACAATCCGCTGACGGCCGGAGGGTCGACGGTGGTAATTACGTCGACCTCGGGATCGGTGAGCACCGTCACGGATAACCATAACGGAACCTATACGGCGATGCTGACGGCACCGGTAACGGTGGGGATTGCGACCGTAAGTGCCAGTGTTGGCGGCAGTGCGCTAACTGGAACAGCAACAGTCGAATTTGTAGCCGGAGCACCATCTAGTGCGAACAGCACCATAGCCGTGGGCGATAGTTCCCTAACGGCGGATGGCACGAGCCAGACGGCAGTGACGGTGAAGTTGAAGGATGCGCAGGGCAATGCGCTGACGGCCGGAGGGTCGACGGTGGTAATTATGTCGACCTCGGGATCGGTGAGCACCGTCACCGACAACCATAACGGGACTTATACGGCGATACTGACGGCACCGGTAACGGTGGGGACTGCGACCGTAAGTGCCAGTGTTGGCGGCAATGCGCTAATTGGAACAGCAACAGTCGAATTTGTAGCCGGAGCACCATCTAGTGCGAACAGTACCATAGCCTTGGGCAATAGCTCGCTGACGGCGGACGGCACGAGCCAGACGGCAGTGACGGTGAAGCTGAAGGATGCGCATGGCAATGCGCTGACGGCCGGAGGGTCGACAGTGGTAATTACGTCGACCTCGGGATCGGTGAGCACCGTCACGGATAACCATAACGGAACCTATACGGCGATGCTGACGGCACCGGTAACGGTTGGGACTGCGACCGTAAGTGCCAGTGTTGGCGGCAGTGCGCTAACTGGAACAGCAACAGTCGAATTTGTAGCCGGAGCACCATCTAGTGCGAACAGTACTATAGCTGTGGGCGATAGCTCCCTAACGGCGGACGGCACGAGTCAGACAATCGTGACGGTGAAGCTGAAGGATGCGCATGGCAATCCGCTGACGGCCGGAGGGTCGACGGTGACCATTACGTCGACCTCGGGATCGGTGAGCACCGTCACGGATAACCATAACGGAACCTATACGGCGATGCTGACGGCACCGGTAACGGTTGGGACTGCGACCGTAAGTGCCAGTGTCGGCGGCAGTGCATTGCCGGGAACAGCAACGGTTCAGTTTATAGCTGGAGCACTTTCAACAGAGACTGGCATCATCGCGGCGGGTGACTTTTCGCTGATCGCCGACGGGACGAGTCAGACCGTGGTAACGGTGAAGCTGAAGGATGCACAGGGAAATGCCTTGACCACCGGAGGGGCAGTGGTATTGATTACATCGACCTCAGGTACGATGAGCACTGTAACCGATAACCACAATGGTACCTATACGGCGACATTGACGGCCTCAACAACGGTAGGGACCGCGAAGATAAGTGCCTCTGCCGATGGGAGGTCGCTGGCCTCAACGGTAACGGTTCAGCTTGTACCAGGTGAAGTAAGTGCATCTCACTCCACAATTACCGCAAGTAGCCTGGTCGTTCGGGCGGATGGACAGAGCCAAGCCTTGATCTCTGTGAAGCTTCAAGACGGCTATGACCATCCGCTTGAAGGAAAACAGGTACGTCTTCAAGCTCAAGCTGGAAGCTCTGTCATTACAGAAGTTTATGGGAACTCTGTCACCAAAGAAGTATATGGACTGACCAATGCGGAGGGCCTTACCACATTTGCGGTCAACAATGTGGTGGCGGAGAAAGTGACTTATTCTGCAATAGACGAAGCAAGTGGTACAGCGCTGGATCAAACGGTGAATATTACTTTTACGTACGACCAGCCTCCTGTTATTGAACTGAGCATGGATCAGGTCGAACCAACCTTCGGCAGTGTAAATGTTGCGGTAACGGCGTCTGTGTATGGTGAATTCAACCAGGTCTCCTCTATAAAATGGGCGGCAGGAAGCCGTTCGATCTCCTATTTTGATACACAGGGTACAGAACTTACAGACCACTTCACCGTGCAGGTGAATGGAATTTATTCAGTCTATGTGGCAGATAAGGCAGGTAATGTGAATGTAAGCTTGATTGAAATCCGGAATATCGTTCCTTTGAGCAGCAATGCGGACTTGAAAGTTTGGCAGCTGATAGGACTCGGCGGGACAGTAAAGTTTGATTTTGACCCCGGGAAGTCAAGCAGCAGTCTGGAAGTAAGCCATCCGGTGTATGGGTTGAAAATGCTTCTGACTCCTGCTGATGTCTATTCTGCCGTCTATGTGAACGAACTCCAGGTAGACAGTCATTCGCTAACTAGGGAGTATGTTCTGGCAACCGGTCCAAATAAGTTCGAGGTCCGTGTCAAAGCACAGGATGATTCAATGAAAACCTACACGCTCAACGTGACACGCTTAGCCGACTCCAAGCCGGATTCAACACCAGCACCAACATCAACACCAGCACCAACATCAACACCAACACCAACACCAACACCAACACCAGTCCCGATCCCTGTCCCGGCGGCTCCTTCGAATCCCCCAAGCTCTTCGAATCCGCCATCACCGGACAAAATGCCTGTGGTCCGGGTTAATGATCAGAAAGTAACAGGGATTGTCACCGTTCAAACCGATACGAATGGAGCAAAATCCATCGATGCTCTGCTGAATTTGGATCACCTGCGCCAGGTAATCGATTCGCTGCCTAACGCCGCTGAAGCTAATCTCTCGATTTCAATCGAGGAAGGGGCAGACAATCTCACACTAAGACTTTCTGGGGATACAGTCCCGATTCTAGCCGGGAAAGTAGCCACAATCACGTTTGCAACCCAGTACGGCCAATATCGCCTGCCACTAAATGAAATCGTAAATCGGGAGTCTGACTGGACGAAGGATATGGAGGTGAGGCTCTTGATGGGGCACGGCCCAGCGGAAGAAGGATTGCAGAAGGCGGCAAATGCCGGTGGGTATCAACTTGTGACTGATCCGGTCCACTTTACCGTCCAGATCAAGCGTAATGGCAAGACTGAAGAAGTATCCAGCTTCAATCATTTTGTAGAAAGAGTTATTTACCTGCCTTTGGATGCCGGTGCTGCTTCAACGGCTGTGGTATGGGATCAGAATGCGGGTGTGCGTCCGGTGCCGACAACATTCATCACAGTGGATGGTCACCGGTCTGCTGTGATTCGAAGCCTTACGAACAGCACTTATGCAGTAATATATAGAACGTCCAAATTAACAGATATTCAGGGACATTGGGCTGAAAATGAAATTGCCAGTATGAATAGCAGATTGATCGTCCGGGGGACGGATGGGTCAGAATTTGCACCTGAAGCTATGGTTACCCGTGCTGAACTCGCTGCAATGCTGGCAAGGGCACTTGGGCTGCCGGAAAGAGGGAATCCGGCGGGTTACCTCGACGTAAGCAGTGACGATTGGTACAGTGGCTCGGTATCAGCATCACAAGCATATGGAATGATGGATGGCTTCGGAGACGGTACATTCAGACCGGATCAGGCGGTATCCCGGCAAGAAGCGATTGTAACGATTATCCGGGCATTGCGGCTGGCGGATGCAGCACTGGTGACAAGGAATAGTAGAGCCCAAGCCGATCTAGATGTCTATACCGACAGTGGCCGAATTGCCGGCTGGGCAAGTGGCGCTATACAGTCAGCCATTCAATCCGGCTTGATACAAGGGTACGGAAATGAATTGCGGCCGCAGCAGTCATTAACCCGTGCTGAGACTACTGTCCTCCTGTACCGGATGCTAGTCCAAGCAGAACTAATCAATCACTAAAGCTTATTTATAGACTGTAAACACCCCTTCGCACAGCCCTTGGAGTAAACCTCAGGTTTATCCAATGGAAGTCAAGGGGTGTTGTGTTATGACAGGGTATAAGCCTTTTGACGGAATATACGTCCAATTCTATGGAGCAGCCAAGCTTGACCGTGCAGGGCGATTGGGTTTACCTTTAAAAATATCCAGCCACTTCTAAACATTTTAACGTGTACAGGTTCAGCAGAACAGGAGGCTATTATGGAGAGGTTATTCAGAACACATCATGTGCGCTTAGGCGAGGAACTTGAAGGCATGTGGGATTTTGCCCCGCTGGACGCATCGGCAGAGGATATACGCACAGCAGTCTATACGCACCGCCTGCCGGTACCCGGCTGCTGGGAGCAGCATCCTGACTTCTCCTCTTATCGCGGTAAAGGGGTATATCGCAATCTGATCACAGTACATACCAACGGGGCGCTCCGCCTCATCTTCAAGGGGGTCAGCCATACAGCCAGGGTGTATCTGAACGGTAGCCTCCTCGCTGAGCACTACAACGCGTATACGGCTTTTGCTGTGCTGGTTCCAGATATTGCGCCGGGCGTTCATGAACTTGCGGTCCTGGTGGATAACTCTTTCAGTGAAGCTTCTTCTCTACATGTTCCCAATGATTACTACACTTACGGCGGATTAATCCGCCCTGTTATTATGGAGCAGTTTCAGGGGGCATTCATTGAACAGGTGCGGTTCCGTCCTTATCTTGTAGATGAAGAATGGAATGCGGAAATTACGGTCAAGGTATGTAACCCGTCATCAGATGGAAGGAAAGTAGATGTTGACGGAACTTTAGATCACGATGAACTCTTCTTTGGCAGTGTGTGGATTGATCCGGGTGAAACCACAAGCATCAGCAAAGAGTATGTATTCAAGAATGTAAAAGCTTGGTCATCCGAAAATCCTAATCTCTACCCGCTTGCTCTGCGGCTGCATACTGCAGGGGAAGCGGCCGCTGATGATCTTATTGAACGCGTAGGGTTTCGGACAGTCGAAGCGCAGGGCGGGGCCATCCTGCTGAACGGGGAACCCGTGATTCTCCGCGGATTCAACCGGCATGAGGATCATCCCATGGCCGGGGCAGCGCTGCCTGTGTCCTTGATGGTCCGGGATCTGGAGCTGATCCGGGACATGAATGCCAATGCGGTGAGAACCAGCCATTATCCTAATGACGAACGATTTCTCGATCTGTGCGATGAATACGGTCTGCTGGTCTGGGAGGAGAATCATGCCCGCGGACTCAGCATTGAGCAGATGCGCAATCCAAATTTCATCCGCCAGTGTGAACAGGTCAACCGGGAAATGGTAGAGCAGCATTATAATCATCCGTCGGTTATTATCTGGGCCATTCTTAACGAGTGTGCCAGTGATCTGGAAGAAGGCAGGGTTCATTACAAGCGACAGCTTGAGCAAATCCGTGCTTTGGATGGCAGCCGTCCATTGACGTTCGCCTCGCACCAGCGGGAACGGGAGCTGTGCTTCGACCTGGCCGATATCGTGTCATTTAATCTGTACCCCGGCTGGTATACAGACGAGGACCCCGGCGATCTGTGCGATCAAGCAAGATCATGGGCGGATCAGAACGGAGGCCTTGGTAAACCGATGATTATGAGTGAGTTCGGTGCTGACGGGTATTACGGATTGCGTGATTCTACTGCAAACCGAGGAACTGAGGAACGCCAGGCAATGATTATGCAGCAGAATCTCTCAGCTTATACAACCAAATCCTATTTGTCCGGGATGCTGATCTGGCAGTTCTCGGACTGCCGTGTGAGCGAAGGTACGGATTGGTTGATTACCCGGGCAGGAACCCAGAACAGCAAGGGGATTGTGGACCGTTACCGCCGTCCGAAGCTGGCATACCAGACCGTGAAGGATTATTACGGCAGGCTGCGAAGTTGATGGGGGAATAGCAGCTTCTCCATCACCATAACATCGATAAATGCTCCATCCCTAACACCCTGCTTCTCAAACACCCCAACCTCACGGTAGCCCATTTTCCGGTACAGGCCTTGGCCTGCATCATTGAAGGAGAAGGTGAACAATACAATTTTATGAAAAGCGTTGTCTTGCGCGGCGGCTTCCAGCTTCTCAAGCAAGGCGTTGCCAATGCCTTGCCCGCGAACGCTGCGCTCAATGTACACGGACAGATCGGCTACTCCGCTATAAGCACAGCGGTGAGAGTACGGATTGAGGGAGGCCCAGCCGATGACTGAATCTTCCTGCTCGGCGACCAGCACGCTGAAGCGCCCCTGATGATCCTGAAACCAAGACTCTATATAGGCCGTATCCTTCAGTCCGGTTTCAAGTGTGGCCATCCGGTCTTCGATGCCCTGATTGTAAATGCGGAGGATACTTTCCGTATCCTCTTTCACAGCGGGGCGAACGGTAAGCGTAGAGTTTATCTCCATGTGTATCTCTCCTTGTCTCCTTATTTCTTCGCTTGGATTACTGCTGAAACGATATACTGATCAATACTTTCGCCTGGAATCCAGTCCTTAATAAAAGCTTTGGATTCATCCTTGGGCTCGATGGAAATCTCCGTGAACCCGCTCTCCCGCAGTATAGCCTCCAACTCCGATATGGAAGAAGCGCCGGAGATACAACCCGAATAAAGCTCGCCTAAGTCGTTCCTGATCTCAGGAGGAAGCTCAGCCGTGGTCACGATATCTGAAATGGCGAGGCGGCCGCCCGGCTCAAGGACCCGGAAGGCTTCACGGAATACCTGCGGTTTGTCCGGGGAGAGATTGATGACGCAGTTGGACATAATGACATTCACGGAATGGTCGGCGAGCGGAAGATGCTCAATTTCACCCAGGCGGAACTCGGTATTTCCGAAGTTCCCTTTCACCGCATTATTCCGGGCGCGGCTGATCATTTCAGGCGTCATATCCACACCAATGACATGTCCCGCATCCCCTATCTGGCGTGAGGCCAGAAAGCAGTCGAAGCCTCCGCCGCTCCCGAGATCAAGCACACGCTCTCCCGGTTTAAGCCCAGCAATAGCCTGGGGGTTGCCGCAGCCAAGGCCCAGATTGGCACCTTCGGGAGCTGCTGCGAGCTCACTGCCGGAATATCCAAGCTTTGCAGATATGGAATCGGCATCTGACGGCGAACCACAGCAGGAAGAGGCAGGCGCCACGGTTTTGACGGCAATTTGCGAATAGCGGCCCCGTACATTTTGGCGGATTTGGTCATTGGATAGCTGGTTCATTCTTCAACACTCCCTTTGGTGATAATATTTGCATAATGCAAGTATGAGCCAAGAGAAATCACCCGGTAACGGGCGCACAGCATTTGCTGGATTTCCCCATAGCTTCATTAAAAAGCTTCACAGAGCGAAGCAGAGTCTCTTGCTCAAATTCACTCATATACGAAAAGACCTCATCCAGATACGCATTCATTTGGGTATCGATGGTTGTGGCGGCCATCTTGCCGGACACCGTAAGCGACAGTGTGTAGACTCGCCGGTCGCTGGGATCCGGTGTTTTTTGGAGCAGATTCATTTTGATTAACGCTTGGACCTGCCGGCTGAACGTTGTGACATCTGTGCCCAGCGTTTCCGCGATCTGCTGCATGGAGGGGTTATGTCTGCGGTCCACCTCATACAGAATATGGCTGTGGGCAGGGGAGAGATCGCAGCCGCCAACGGTACAGCAGTTCTTGTTCAGCAGTCCCAGGCGCCGGGTCATGATCTGAAATAATTCACGTGCATTTTCCAAGTAAGCTCACCTCGTAAATCAGTTATACAATATTTAATTGCAAGTTGCAATGTTTATTTGAGGATTGTCAACGTTGCGATCCTGGTTTAGTATATAAGCACGGGCTTATATGTCTGGGATGGAGGGATTATCATGGAGGAAGCTTTCGGTATTGCGGATGTGACTGAGCTGGCTGAGGACTTGAAGCTTTTGGGGGATCGGACGCGCCTCTTGATGCTGGCTTTATTAAAAGAGCGCGAATGGTGCGTATGTGAATTTGTTGAGATTTTTGACATCTCACAGCCTGCCATCAGTCAGCATCTGCGGAGATTGAGAAGCAAGGGTATCGTCAAGGAACAAAAAAAGGGCCAATGGGTACACTATTCGCTTAACATAGAAGATAAACCCCACATCCAGGCCGTGCTTCAGCTTACGCCGGATACTCCTGCGATTCTGGCCATGCTGAATAGAACGCCGGTGACGGTTTGCTGCGAAATATTGCATTAATTCAAGCGGATGTACACAGGAGGATGAATTTTGGGAATCTTAGCAGGTCTTATCTTTGTAGTAACGTTGATATTTGTGATTTGGCAGCCCAGGAATCTGTCCATTGGATGGTCGGCCTGCGGCGGGGCGATCATCGCTTTACTTGTGGGTGTAGTCAGCTTTCACGATGTATATGATGTCACCCTGATCGTATGGAACGCCACACTCGCCTTTATTGCGATCATTCTGAATTCCTTAATCCTCGACAGAATTGGTTTCTTCGAATGGGCCGCCTTACATATGGCGAGAGCGGCACGCGGCAATGGCACCCGGATGTTCATCTATGTCACCATTCTTGGAGCGGTGGTGTCCGCATTTTTTGCCAACGACGGTGCGGCGCTTATTCTGACTCCAATCGTATTGGCAATGGTCCGTGCGCTGAATTTTGATGAGAAGAAGGTATTTCCGTTTATTATGGCCAGCGGGTTCATTGCGGATACCACTTCATTGCCGCTTGTTGTCAGTAATCTGGTTAATATTGTATCGGCGGATTTTTTCGGGGTAACCTTTATGGAATATGCCGGCCGGATGTTAATGCCTACTTTGTTTTCTTTGGGGGCAAGTATTCTGGTGCTATACCTCTTTTTCCGTAAAAGCATTCCGCGGTCCTTTGAAAGCTTACAGCTGAAACGTCCGGCAGATGCGATTAAAGACAAGAAGATGTTCAAGCTATCCTGGGTTATGCTTGCGGTCCTGCTGGTAGGGTTTTTCGTCAGTGAATTCCTGAACATTCCGGTATCTGCCGTGGTGGGAGTAGTCGCAATCTTTTTCCTGCTGATGGCAAGAAGAAGTCCCGTAGTACCTACCATGGAAGTGGTGAAAGGTGCGCCATGGGCGATCGTATTCTTTTCGATTGGGATGTATGTCGTCGTGTATGGTCTGCGCAATGCCGGTCTGACAGACGTTCTTGCCGATGTGATTCAGGCTGTGGCTGATCAAGGGCTGTTCGCTGCAACGATGGGGATGGGCTTTATTGCTGCCGTCATCTCTTCGATCATGAACAACATGCCTACCGTGATGATTGATGCTCTGGCCATTGATGCTACGCATACCTCGGGACTGATCAAAGAAGCGTTAGTCTATGCCAATGTGATCGGCTCAGATCTGGGGCCGAAGATTACACCGATAGGCTCTCTGGCAACGCTGCTGTGGCTGCATGTGCTTTCGAGCAAAGGGGTGAAAATATCCTGGGGGGCGTATTTCAAAACAGGCATTATTTTGACCATCCCCACGCTGTTCATCACGCTGCTTGGCCTCTATATAACGTTGACCCTATTTTAAACTCAAAGGAGACTGAAACGCATGGATAAGAAAACCATTTACTTTTTGTGTACAGGGAACTCATGCCGGAGCCAGATGGCTGAAGGCTGGGCCAAGAAATACCTGAGCGATGAATGGAAGGTGTACAGTGCCGGTATTGAGGCTCACGGTCTGAATCCGAAAGCCGTTCAGGCGATGAACGAAGTGGGGATTGATATATCGGGGCAGACGTCGGATATTATTGATCCGCAGCTGCTTAATAACGCTGACCTCGTAATCACATTATGCGGGGATGCCGCTGATAAGTGCCCGGTTACCCCGCCACAGGTAAAACGTGAGCATTGGGGATTCGATGACCCGGCGAAAGCGCAGGGTACGGATGAAGAGAAGTGGGCTGTTTTCCAGCGGGTACGTGATCAAGTGGGCGCTCGCATTAAGCAGTTTGCGGAAACCGGCGAATAAGGGAGAATGCTTATGGCGAATTATCACGAACTCATTCCGGGCAAAGTCTATATTGGCGGAGAGAATGCACTGTTCGAGGCTCTGCAGGAGCAGGAGATCAGCGATGTATTCGATCTGAGGGATACCGGAACGGAAGCGGAAGGATTTCCGGCAAAGGTAACCCGTCATCATTATCCGATTGTGGAGCATGAGAGCGGCCAGGAGGCTTCGGTGCAGGCGGCTATCCATGCGGTTACAGCGGCTGTGAATAGCGGCAAAACGGTATATTTTCACTGCGCTGGAGGCCGTAACCGTACAGGAACTGTAGCAACGGGAGTCCTGCTGGAGCTGGGGCTGGCATCCACGGTGCAAGAGGCGGAAACACTCGCCACATCCAAACGTCCGGATATCCATATCAAGCAGGAGATGCGCGATGTGCTCCATGGCTTTTATCCGCCCCAATAAGCTGCTTCGAAAGTTAGAGACCGTCTCCCTGGGAGATGGTCTTTTTACTTCCGGTTCCTGCGAATCCGGAGGAGATGTCCGGAAATTACGGGTAGATAAAACAACGATAACAATAACAATATGATTAAATACAATATTAATTTGTTTTAAAACGATAAATCATATGCTAAAATCATGTTGTCATTACATAAGAGGAGGAGGTGTTTTAAATGAATGTTAAACGAGGTTCAACCACTTTCTTAAAGGTGATTATTGTTCTGGCTGGAATTGCAGTGCTTGCTTTGTGTATATTTTTAGTACCCCGTATAGCGAATTTCGCAGCGGAGTTGTATCCAAATGTTTACCTAATGAAATATCTCATTTTCATCGTGATGTATGGAGCGGCTGTGCCTTTTTACTTAGCGCTCTATCAGTCTTTCAATCTTTTACGGTACATTGACGAGAACACAGCGTTCTCTGAATTATCTGTGAAGGCGTTAAAGAACATCAAGTGCTGTGCGATGACAATCAGTGGTTTGTATGTATTAGGTATGCCGCTCTTTCGTTTTATAGCGAAGAAAGTTGACCCTCCTGTTGGATTTTTGGGACTCATCATCATATTTGCTTCGTTGGTTATCGCCGTTTTTGCTGCTATCCTCCAAAGGCTTCTACAAGAAGCGATTAACATCAAATCAGAGAATGATTGGACGGTCTAAGATGGCGAAAATGACAATTATCATTAATATTGCTGTTAGAATTTAACATAGCCATGTATTAAAAAAAGGGATGCTGTACAGCCATTGATGATACGCATGGCGGATACAGCATCCCTTTAATTGTAGTTGTCGGAGCTACTGCGCAGCGGCTCCCCGGGCAAGCTCCTGGCGGACGATTGGCGCAACCTTGGTGCCCAGCAGCTCGATGGCACGTAGGACTTCGCGGTGCGGCATGGTACCGACGTTGACATGCAGGAAGAAGCGGGTAACACCGAGATTCTTGTGCAGCAGCAGAATCTTCTCGGCGACATATTCGGAATCCCCTACATAGAGGGCGCCGCGCAGACTGCGGGCATCGTCATAGGTCGCACGGTTGTAGGCTTGTCCCCAGCCCCGTTCGCGCCCGATGACATTCATCTGGGCTTGCGTGGAAGGATAGAACAAGGCGGCTGCCTGCTCGGTGGTTTCGCCGACAAAGCCATGCGAATGTGTGGCGATCTGCAGTTTGTCCGGGTTATGCCCCGCCTTGGCGGCGGCCTCTTTGTACAGCTTGACCAGCGGTGCGAAGCGCTCCGGCATGCCGCCGATGATGGCGAAGGCGATAGGAAGGCCAAGCATGCCTGCCCGGATTGCGGATTCGGGATTACCGCCGCTGGCGATCCATACCGGCAGTGGGTCCTGGACAGCGCGCGGATAGACAGGAAGATTGTTTATAGCCGGACGATGGCCGCCGGGCCAGGTTACTTTTTCCGAGGCTCTGATCTTCAGCAGCAGTTCCAGCTTCTCTTCGAACAACTCGTCATAGTCATCCAGACTATAGCCGAAGAGCGGGAAGGATTCGATAAATGAACCCCGGCCCGCCATAATTTCCGCACGGCCGTTAGAGAGGCCATCCAGGGTAGAGAAGGCTTGATAGACGCGTACCGGATCATCCGAGGACAATACAGTTACAGCACTGGTGAGCCGGATCTTCTTCGTCATAGCCGCTGCAGCGGCAAGCACTACAGCGGGGGCGCTGCCGGCGTAATCGGCACGGTGATGCTCCCCGATACCGTATACATCCAGTCCGACTTGATCAGCAAGTACAATCTCTTCCACGGCTTCACGCAGTCTTTCGGCATGACTGATGACTTCGCCGGTCACCGGGTCCGGTGTAGTCTCCAAAAATGTGCTGATGCCTATTTCCATACGGTTATCCATTTCGGGCATTTCAATCCGCCTCCTTTATTCGTATCTTTATATTACTATACTTTTTAATGTTTCTCAACTTTAGTAAGTGATTGTGAAGCAAAAAAATACCCGCCACCCCAAGCACGCAGGGACGGCAGGCAGATGCAATAGTGCGGGCTTCAGGATTTCTTTTTGCCAACGGCAAGCTGTACAATCATGATGACAAGAACGAGCAGGGCAATGAGCTGGTCTGTACTCATAGGGGTCCGACCTCCAATCCTTGGCAGGATGGCTCTTCGGACCGCATCTCCTCTCCCAAGAAGCTGCTTCGTTCCCCCTTTACAGACTATGAGCCCGTGAAGGAGAATATTACGTATATTGGATTCTATATCCATCCATCTGATCTTGTTGTCATCCGGCCATCAATATTGTACAAAAACAGATCAATATTTGAACCTATGTGAATAGGAATGAACCGTTTATACTAAAGGAAATAAGGCATTTTATACACAGGTTGGGGGAGGCGTTTATGAAGCGAATCAGTCTGCGTTTTCGGCTTATGATCCTCATGACCTGTCTGACTACGCTTCCGGTTGTCACGGTTACCTGGATTGCGACGATAAACACTCGTGAGTCAGTGGAGAAGGAAATGATCGGTGCTAATGAATCTAGAATGCTGTGGGCGGATCAATATTTAAGTGAATTAATTGATCAGATTGATGTCCTGTTCTATACTCTCCAAATTAACAAGGAGTTGATTTACAAGATGACGGCGGGTCTCGATGACATGAACAGTGATACTCAGTCACAGAACCATGAAAGATTACGAGACATGCTCATAACAACATTTTTCTCCAATGCGCGAAAGATTGACCGTCTCACCCTCTACAGTCACTCTACCGAGAAGGCGTTATCCGTGAGTTATGCAGATAGTGGAACCATTCGGCCTCTCAATATTCAAGGAAATGCCTGGCGTAGAACCGCCAAGGAGCCTGTAAGCATGTATTTTAAACAGACACCAGAAGGGATTAACGCCTTTCATAGTATTAACCGATTTCCGGATAAGATGTTTTTGGGAGGGATATCGGTTGGCATTCATAATAAAGTTTGGCAGGAAGTTGTTCATATCTTGCAATCGGAAGCGGATAGCTACGTGTTCTTGATGAACGATGAAGGTGAGCTTCTGTCAGGATCAACACAGCGAATTGCTTCATCCGAGGTATTGGACGTACTGCATACGATGGACATACCTGCGAACGAACTTGTATCCCATCAGAGTGAACAATATTTTTACTTCATGGAGCGGATTGGAGACGGACAATTGACCGTCGTGAAGGTGATCCCTCTGTCTACCGTAAAGGCAAGCGCCTCTCCCACGATTCGAGCAGGAATGCTGACCGGCGGTATATTTGTAACCGCTTCCATCCTTCTTTCTATCCTATTCTCCTTACGGATTACACGGCCAATTATTAGTCTGGCCAGGACGATGCGAAAGGCGCAGTTACAGAGCTTCGAAATGAAATCGGTTAAAAGCTTTGACGAGATTGGTCTGCTGCAGCATGGTTACAACCTGATGATGCACAGAATTAAAGAATTAATCGAGCACGAATATCAATATCAAATTGAAGTTAAAAATGCGCAGCTCCTGGCACTCCAGGCTCAAATTAATCCCCACTTCCTCAATAATACGCTCAATCTGATCGGCGGGATGGCTCTCGTCAAGCAGGCTCCTGAAATCTATCAGATCACGAGGATAATGGGGGACTTATTGCGATATTCCATTAGATCTGAGAATGAAATGGTTTCCCTTCAGGATGAAATGACCCATACCCGCAATTATTTGTTCATCCAGGAACAGCGGTTCGCCGGCAGATGCCATACGGTCATCGAAACGGATCAGGAAGTGATGGATTGCCTGGTGCCAAAATTCATTTTGCAGCCGCTGGTGGAGAATGCCTTCGAGCATGGGCTGCAAGCCAAAGAAGGGGCTTGGCATCTGCATATCAGAATTCTGCTGATTGATAAAAGGGTCATTGTAATGATCAAGGACGATGGTGTTGGGGTGTTGCCGGAGAAACTAGCGCTCCTTCGTGCCGGTTTGAGAAACGGCAGTGACACCGATGAGTCATCCGTTAATCTCCCAGGGCCGCGGCGCCGTAGAAGTATCGGGCTTCGTAATGTTCATACGCGGCTTCGACTGCATTTTGGAGAAGCCTACGGTATCCGCATGTTTAGTAAATCCATGGCAGGCACCCTCATACTTATGAAATTGCCCTATGCTGACAACAAGGAGACAGAGAGGAGGGATTCGTGATGTATAACGTGCTGATTATGGATGATGAGCCTTGGTCTAGGCAGGTGGTTAAGTCGTTGGGAGAGTGGGACAGACTAGGCCTGATGATCGCGGGCGAAGCGGAAGATGGCTATCAAGGAGTCCAATTCATTGCAGAGGCCATGCCTCATATT
The DNA here is from genome assembly GCF_001909095.1 of Paenibacillus sp. P46E. Classification (NCBI taxonomy): domain Bacteria; kingdom Bacillati; phylum Bacillota; class Bacilli; order Caryophanales; family Paenibacillaceae; genus Paenibacillus; species Paenibacillus sp. P46E. The sequence continues at coordinate 74,292 of NZ_LVYZ01000031.1, read as the reverse complement.
GTTATTACCGATATGCGCATGCCGGGTTTGGAAGGGGTAGAGCTTCTTCAAACCATTCACGATCAATTTCCGTCTATTAAAATACTTGTCATGAGCGGTTATGATGATTTTGTATATTTAAAACAAGCTATTCAATCCAGAGCGATTAATTACATGCTCAAGCCGATCCATCCGGAGGAGCTTAACGCTTCCCTGTCCCAGTGCGTAGAACAATTGAATACGGAAATGATGTCGGGCATGAACGTCGCGCCTACGATCTCGTTCCAGCTGGATGCTGCCATACAGGATCGGTATTTGTCCTATCGCAAGCTGATTTACGGACATTTGCTGGATTTGAATAGCCGTGCGGCAGAACATGCCTTTACGCAACTGGCTCTATATCTTAGCCAGTCTCTTCAGGATGAGGCGGCGAGAAGGAAGATGCCGATTAAGCTTGCCTATGATTTTATTACGATATTAGAGGAGCTTCTGGCTAAGGATGAATTTCAGCTTTCGGAGCTTGTAATGGATGTAGGAGAATACCGCGAACGGATCCGCCAGTCCTCCCTCTTGGATGCAGCTAAGGAATTGGCGGATTTGTATACAGCTGTGATCACAATCGTGCAAGACATACGCCAGACGAGAACCAGGCTGAATATCGGTGAAGTGAAGGCCTATGTTCATAAATATTATCAGGATGCTATATCGTTGGAAACGATTGCGAAGGCTTTTGCTATTAGTAAGGAGCATTTAAGCCGGGCATACAAGGCAGGCACCGGCGAGAATATTTCGGATGCTATTTTACGGTTACGTATGGAGAAGGCGAGGGATTTAATTGTAAAAGAAGGTGTCTCGATTAAACGGGCATCGGAGATGACGGGTTATTCGGATATCGCTTATTTTTACCGGGTGTTTAAGAAGCATTATGGAATTCCTCCCGGCAATTTAAGAAAGTAGGTCCGGCATCAAAATAATGCAAATCAGGATGCTAAAATGCTGGAAAGACCCTTGCAATCGTTTTCTTTATACTGAAGATGCAACTCACTCAAGGGGGGATCGAACATGAAGAAAACGTTTCACCTGTCCGTCGTACTGATTCTCATGCTATCCATACTTGCGGCATGCGGTTCGGGGAACAGCAAGGGCAACACGTCAGCATCCAATGACAACGATGCAGCTGAGACGGTGGCAAAGGCAGAACCTGCCAAGAAAGTGGAACTCAAAGTATTTCTGACCTTGCCGCAATTCAAAGACCAGTTCGACCAATACTTCGAACAGTTTAAAGCCAAGGAACTGAAGGAAAAGAACATCGAAGTGATCATCAAGCTTGAAACTCCAAACGCCGACCAGGCGAAACAAATTCTGCAAACCCGCTTGGCTTCAAATGATGCACCCGATGTATTTGCCATTCATGCTAACGACATTCCGACCTATTATAATGCAGGCTATTTGACGGATCTGTCGGATCAGCCGGCAGTTAGCAAGCTTTTCGACAGTGTCAAGCAGACCGTCACCTATGACGGTAAAGTTCCCGTTCTCCCGCTCGAAAGCCTTGCTTGGGGATATCTGTATAACAAAAAAATATTCAGCGATAATGGTCTGACGCCTCCGCAAACGCTGGATGAAATGAAAAAAGTGGTTGAAGCGCTGAAGTCCAAAAATATCCCGGCTTTCGAATTAGCCTTTCAGGAAGCATGGGTTCCCCAGTTAATGACTGCACTATCTCTCGGCGGTATTGTGAATTCCGAGCATCCGGATTGGGTCGACAAAATGAATAAGGGCGAAGCCTCTTATGCAGATGTGGCGGATATTTTCAATATCATTGATTTGATTATGTCGAATGGCACGGCTAAACCATTTGAGGCCGGCAGTGCGGCAGGCGCTGCAGATTTTGCGAATGGTAAGGCGGCCATGTGGGTTCAGGGACCTTGGATGGCAGATTCGATTCAAAAGACAAATCCGGACATGGAGTTTGGAGTAGCTCCGCTGCCCGTAAGCAATGATCCAAGTGGAACGATGATCAATCTGTCGGCTTCGACATCGCTCGCCGTATCGCCGGATAGTGACCATAAAGACGTTGCGCTTGATTTGCTGAACTACATGCTTGACGATACGGATTCTTCCGCTCTGTTCGAAAAACTTAAATTCAATCCGATTTCCTCGGTCCATACCTATAAATCGTTCCCTTGGATTGATGAAGCAATGAGCTATGTTTCTGAAGGAAAGGCTTATCAGGACCTGAAGCTGCCGAACGGCGTTACGGATGAGCAGGCGAAGCAGCTTCAAAGCTACTATAGCAAGACGGTGACAAAGGACCAATTCATCAAGACGATGGACAATACTTGGGTAAAAGCGATTCAAGTGACAGCCAAGTAATCACATAATAAGGTGACTAAGGAGTGAAGCCAAGGTGGCAGGCAACCCTATAACGAAACGAACGGTCATCCTCCTGGCATTCGTTCTTCCAGCTCTAGTCTTTTATGCATTCTTCGTACTAGCCCCCGCCTTTGGCGGGATCTGGTACAGCATGACGGATTGGAATGGCGTCAATCCTGCGTATTCGTTCATTGGATTGGCTAATTACCGGGAAGCACTGATGGAGGATGAGAACTTCCTGAAATCGATAGGCTTTACCTTGAAGTATGTCATTGCCATGGTCATTCTGCAAAATGTCTTTGCCATCATGCTGGCTGTTCTCATTGAATCGCGGCGAAAAACGAAATCGCTATTCCGCACGATCTTTTTTATGCCCAACATGATCAGTCTCATTATCGGGGGGATGATGTGGCTCTTTATTTTTACCAAAGTGCTGCCTGATCTGGCTGGTCGAACGGGTCTGTTATTTCTGGATCAGTCCTGGATTGGGGATCCGCGCTTATCCTTCATTGCGATTATCATCTTGTCGCTTTGGGGAGGCGTTGGCTATCTGATGGTCATCTATATAGCGGCGCTGCAAAATATTCCCGACCATGTAAAAGAAGCGGCCGCTATCGATGGCGCCGGCGGCTGGCAAACCTTGCGTTACATTACAATGCCTATGATTCTCCCCGCGATTACGATCGGTGTATTCTTGACGCTAAACAGCTCGTTCAAGGTATTTGAAGCCGTGTTCGCTTTGACCAAGGGAGGACCTGGCCGTGCGACCCAAGTCATTGCGCTGAATATATTTGATGAGGCTTTCTCGCAAAGCAACCGTTACGGTTATGCCAGTGCCAAGGCGATGATTTTGTTCCTGGTCGTCATGGCGATCACTTTCATTCAGCTTGCCATTATGAAGAAGCGGGAGGTGGAAGCATGATCAGAGGGCGCAACTGGAGGTCAGGCTTCATCCTCCTGGTCCTTCTTGCCGGTTCTGTCATTACGTTATTTCCTATTTACATGGGTGTCCTTAATTCATTCAAAACAGACGGCGAGCTGCTGAACGATGTTTTAGCGGCTCCCGCTTCCTTTCAATTTAGCAATTACGCCGCGGCCATAGACAAAATCAACTTTTGGAGAAGTTTGGGCAACACGGCGGTAATTGCTGCAGTTGGCCTTCTGGGAATTATCCTATTTTCGTCCATGGCAGGCTATAAATTGTCCAGAACGCCGGGCCGGTTAAGCCGCTTTTTATTCAGTCTATTCATTCTGTCGATGCTTATTCCGTTCCATTCGACCATGATTACGCTCACCAAAATAACGAGAGAGCTTCACGTTCAGGGCTCGATCCTTGGACTTGGCCTCATTTATATTGGCTTAGGCGTATCCTTCGCGATTTTTCTGTACCATGGCTTCGTGAAATCCATTCCGCGTGATTTGGATGAAGCGGCAGTGATGGACGGCTGCGGCGATTTCCGTCTGTTTTTTGTCGTCATTTTCCCATTACTTCTGCCTATTACAGCGACCAACGCCATTTTGAATTTATTGTGGATGTGGAATGACTTTCTGCTTCCTCTTCTGATGCTGACAGACAGCGACTCGTATACGCTGCTGCTGTCCACCAATATGCTGTTCGGCCAGTATGGCAACAACGACTGGTCGGGTATTCTGGCCTCGCTCGTTATGGCTATGCTGCCTGTTATCATTTTTTACCTGCTTCTACAGAAGTATATTTTGAACGGGATCGCAGATGGGGCGGTAAAGGGTTAATTCTTGCCAGAGAGAAGGAGCAGCGGATAAGAATGAACAAAGTCAGTGGATTTGTTAAGGCAAAAGGCCCGAAAATTGTGAATGGTCATGGTGAGGAACTGTTGCTGCGCGGTGTTGGCTTTGGCAATTGGCTGCTTCCGGAGGGATACATGTGGCGATTCCCCGGTCAGGGAGATCGCCCTCGCCGGATCGAACAAATGATACGCGACTTGATCGGTGAAGAAAAGGCGAGGGATTTCTGGAAAGAATACTACAACAGGTACATCACGGAAGCGGATATTCAGCGGATTGCTGCGGAAGGCTTTAACTCCGTCCGAATTCCGATAAATTCGCGTTTTTTGTATGACGGAGATACAGAGCGTTATGATGAGGACCATCTTGTTTTGCTGGATCGTGTCATCGGCTGGTGTGAAGCCCATCGCGTGTATGCGATACTGGATCTTCACGGTGCGCCGGGCGGGCAGACAGGCACAAATATTGACGATTCCCCGAACGACAAACCGGAGCTATTCACCGATGCAGACAACCGGCTGCGTACGATCGGGATTTGGCGCATGCTCGCCGGACGCTATAAGGATAAATGGATTGTCGCGGGGTACGATTTGCTGAATGAGCCGCTGCCGGAATGGTTCTCGGCCTATAATAGCCTAGTTATGCCGTTATATAACGATATCATTCGCGCTATTCGTGAAGTCGATGACAAGCACATGATTATTTTGGAGGGGGTCCACTGGGCGACAGACTGGTCCATTTTTGATGAGAAGCCGGATGACAACCTGATGCTGCAGTTCCATAAGTATTGGAATAGTCCGGACACAGAGAGCATTCAGGAGTTTCTGGACAAACGCACGGAGTGGGATGTGCCGATCTATATGGGCGAAGGGGGAGAGAACAACATCGAGTGGTATACCGGCGCTTTTCGCTTATATGAGGATCACGATATTTCCTGGAACTTCTGGACATGGAAGAAGCTCGATACGACCAACTCGCCTTGTTCGGTTAGGATGCCGGATGGATGGGGGAAGCTTATCGGCTATCTCGAAGGCGGAGCGAAACCGGAAGCGGCTGATGCTGAACAAATATTAGAGGAATACCTCGCGAATCTGTCCTTGGATCGTTGCGTCTACCTTCCGGAGATCGTTCACTCCCTGCTATTACGGCCTCCGGTTCGCATCCCTGCTATTTTCTATGGATATAAAGGACAAGGCATCAGCTATCATGTCGGGGCATTCGTCGAACGGGAATTAGGCTTCCGGGATTCGGATGGAACCGATATCCGGTTTACATCGGGGAACCGCAAGCTTGCTAACTTCCAGCATATGCGGGGTGAGGATTGGGCTGAGGATGAATGGATGCATGTGTATGTAAGACCTCATGAATGGCTGGCTTATGAGGTGAATCATGTACCCCATCATGGTGAAGGACATCTGGTTTCATTGCGTGTTTGCGGAATGGGCGATAAACAATCAAAGGTCGAAATTACCATCAATGATGGCATTTCTGTCATTCTCCCTGTCACTGGAGGCTCATGGCATACGATTAGAACGGCTGATCCTCATCCACTTCTTCACGGGAATAACCGGATTGTCATCAAGGTGCTGGAGCAGCCGATCGCTATGGAATGGATTGGGGTTGGAAGATAAGAAAGTGTGAGCCAATGGGGCTGTCCCATAAGTGGATTTTTTACGAGCAGAGACAGACCTCTCCCTTTTTCAAAAACCTAAAAAGTCAACAGAGCAGCGATCCTCCGTTATTGGAGGATCGCTGCTCTGCGTTTTTGGTCATTGGTTACGGCGGCGTTAACGACACGAACGAGGTGGTTTTCGGGAATACTCTCCTTATGAAATGGTTGTGTGGTAACTCCATTTTACCAAAGAATGGTTTTTTTGCGTTTTTTTGAAGATTGTAGATCCATTTCCCGCTTAAACACCGGAGAGGACGGAACGATTGTGGAAAAGCGATAGCGTTCGCCTTTGTGTCCGGATTTTCACCGCTAAGGGGAATGAAAAAAATCTGGAAACAAGAGCGATTGGAACAACGGTCCGTTCGCGGAGCGTGCTCACGGAGCACAACGTTTGTCCGACTCCAAAAACAAGGGCTGTACCAAGTAGCCATTTCGTAGCATATGGAACTCCCCATTTTTAAGAGCGGGATGAATTACATTGTCAATATTGTACATCTGCGGATGCTAATATGATCAAAAGATTTACATTTCTTTTTTTTCTATAATAGAAAAAAAAGGAGAAGAAGGTGATTTATGTACACTGGAAAAATGTAAACGCTTTTTTGGGGCGGGGGATTACCGGTGTTACCAAGTCAGGTTATTTTAAGAAAAAGAATGACTACTAGGAGGAAAAATGATGATGAAGAAACGGGGCCTTCCACTCTTCTTAGCTTTGATTCTCGCACTGGAGTTCCTTATTGTTTTGCCAAGAGCTGAGAGGGCTGAAGCTGCGCTCGCATCAAGCAGTTTCTTGAAAACGGACGGCAAATTTATTAAAAACAACTCTGGTTCCGGGGACGTTGTGACTCTAAGGGGGACAAACTTCGGAGGGTGGTTGAACTTTGAGGATTGGATGTCGCCTGCCGGGGAATTTGCCTTCGATCGGACAGGCTGGATCGCTTCGGCTTCAATCAACAGTTCTAACGCCGGAAATGCGATTGACGGCGACCAGACAACGAGCTGGAAAACAGCATCCGCTCAGACTAACGGTCAATGGTTCCAGGTGAATATGGGATATACGGGTTATTTCAACCGCATATATGTCAATGCAGCAGGCTTCACGGGAGAATATCCGGTAAGTTACCAGGTACTCGTATCGAATGATGGTACGAACTGGAGAGACGTCGCAACGGGTTCAGGCACGGTACAAAATACGGTTATTCGTTTCATACCACAGGTGGCACAGTATATCCGGGTGGTTCAGACCGGATCAAGCTCTTCCAATTGGTGGTCCGTGGCAGAGTTTAATGTATTCTCAGATCCAACTATGAACAATGCGAGCCTTAAGGCAACGGCATCCTCAACGGGAGCGGGCACTACTGCAGCTAATGCGCTTGACGGAGATGTGAATACCCGCTGGACGAGCGGGGCTGCGCAGACCAACGGACAATGGCTTCAAATGGATCTGGGATCAGGTCAGGATATAAGCAAGGTAGTTATAGATGCCGGGCCGTTATCTGCAGGCGATTATCCGCGCAGCTATGAGGTTCTTGGCTCAGCAGACGGAATTAACTGGACCAAATATGCAAGCGCTTACGGAAACTCGCGGATTACGGTTGCGGAATTTTGGTGGTCCTCCTATATGCGCTATGTCAGAATTGTACAAACCGGAAGCAGCTCTAGCTGGTGGTCGATTGCTGACGTCTCGCTTTTCTCCAACAACGCTTTGGAAAGAACGGGATGGTCGGTCTCCGCATCCTCCAGCGGTTCTGGCACGACACCTGGCAATGTTAAGGATGGAAATGCAAGTACACGGTGGACAACCGGCGCGGCCCAGTCGAATGGTCAATGGTTTCAGACCGATATGGGGGCAAGCATCCCAATTAATCAAATCATTCTGGATACCGAAAAGAATTCAACCTCTGAGCAGGATTACCCGGTCGGTTATACCGTCCAGGTATCCAAGGACGGGACCAACTGGACTACAGCAGCAAGCGGCCAAGGACGCCGCAAAGCAACACCGATTAACTTTCCAGCCGTAACTGCGCGTTACATTAAAATTACACAGACGGGCACCTCCACGAACTGGTGGTCCATCGGAGAGATGAACGTCTTTCTGAATAACGACGATCTGTCGATGAACTCCACGTACAAACAACGTTTTGGCGCTGCTGCGGCAGAAACCATTGTCACAACGCATCAAGATACATGGATTCAGTCCGGTGACCTGGACAATGTCGAGAACATGGGCTTCAACATGATCCGTCTCCCGATCGGCTGGAACGAGCTCCTCCATGAAGACGGCACCTGGAAAGCCAATGCTTGGACGAAGATCGACTGGCTGGTAAGTGAAGCCGCCTCCAGAAATATTTATGTCTTGCTGGATCTTCACACGCTGCCAGGCGGAAACTGTCCTTTTGCCAGCTGTGGACGCTCTGGACCGAATCCTAATGAATTCTGGACCAATACGACGTACCAGGATTGGGTTGTCGATATCTGGGAAAAGATCGCGAGCAGATACAAAAATAACCCCGCCATTGCAGGCTATGATCTTATGAATGAGCCATTAATTGATTATGGCGAAGATACGGACGATGTGAATCAGAAAGTGGATTTCTACGATCGCATGTATGACACCGTCCGGGGCATCGATCCTGATCATACGATTTACATTGCGGCCTTCTTTGACTGGGGTAATATTGTACCGCCAAGCGTCAAAGGCTGGACGAACGTTGTATATGAGGTACATCCGTACGATATGCCAAACGGGAAAGATTGGACCGCGCAAAACACATTGGCCGAAGATAAAATACAATCGATGGCGGTCAAGCAAAAGGATTGGGATGTCCCTGTATTGCTCGGCGAATATTCGCTCTATCATTACGATGATGTATGGTCTAAATGGATGGGCGGGCTGAACGCCATTCATGCGAACTGGACGAACTGGACGTACAAGGTTAAAGGCGATATGAATGAAGGCGTTGGCGGCTACTGGGGATTGTATAACAGCAACTCTGCACCGGTACCAGTCATCAATAATGATTCCGCGTCCACGATTACATCAAAGCTGCAGCAATTTGCAACAAGCAACTTCCAACCGAATACCAGCTTTATCAACACGGTGAAAAAGTTCGCCAAGGGTGATCCATGGATGGCAACCGTACCGCTTGACCAAACAGGCTGGACGGCAAATGCTTCTTCCACGGAGCCCGGCAGTTCTCCTTCCAATGCGCTTGATTGGAGTGCAAGCACCCGTTGGAGCACCGGGGCGTCGCAGGCGAACGGTCAGTGGTTCCAGGTGGATATGGGATCGAAGAAGGTGTTTGACCAGATTTCGTTCGAAACAAAGTCTACAGAAAAGTGGGATTATCCGAGAGGTTATGATATCCAGGTATCCAATGACGGGACGAACTGGACGACGGTGAAGAGTGGCAAGGGCTTTGGCTGGAAGCAGGCGATAACCTTCACGCCGCAGTATGCACAGTATGTGCGTGTTATCCAAACCGGCACCAGTCCCGATTGGTGGTCGATCGCCGAGTTCCATATTTATAACGAGCAGATGCTCAGTAAAGCGGGCTGGACCGCCACAGCATCGTCGTCGGACCCTTCTGGCAACGTTGCTTCCAGAGGTATTGACGGCAGCGGTTCCACCTGGTGGGCCAGCGGTGCCGGGCAAACGAACGGCCAGTATTACCAAGTGGATTTCGGGCGGGCCGAAACGTTTAATCGTGTATTAATCGATGCAGGAACTCATACGACCGATTATCCGAGAGGGTATCAAATTCAGGTGTCCGCTGATGCTTCGGCGTGGACGACTGTAGCAAGCGGAACCGGCAGCAGCCCTTCGGTTCTTGTGGATTTCGCTCCGCAGACCGCACGTTATTTGAAAGTCGTTCAGACGGGCAACGCGTCCAATTGGTGGACAATCGCAGAACTGAACGTTTACGGTGAACTGGAGAGGAACCGTACGGGGTGGACCGCCTCTGCATCTTTAACAGAATCGGGCAGTTCAGCGGCAAATGTCCTGGACGGAAATACCGTGAACCGTTGGAGTAGCGGTGCGGCACAAGCAGATGGACAGTCGTTCACAGTAGATATGGGATCTAATCAATGGATTAACCATATTGTCATGGATTCCAGCACCAGCACAAATGATTATGCGAGGGAGTTTGTTGTAGAAATGTCGTACGACAATACGAACTGGAAAACGGTAGCGAATGGCGAAGGAACCGGTCCTAATGTAGCGGTCAACTTCCCGATAACCGAAGGCCGCTATATTAAGATCACCTTGAAGCAAAGCTCCGCGAGCTGGTGGTCGATTTCTGAATTCAGAGTGTATGAATAACCGTTAGGGCTTCTCCATGAACAGGAGGGATCGTATGAAACATGTTAAGCCATTTTTCATTTTTCGAAAATATGCTTCCATTGCGCTTATCAGTTGCATGATATTTTCATTGTCAACGACGTTTCCAACTACTGTTTCTGCAGACGTACTGCCTTATCAAGATCCCGCTCGATCCATTGATACTAGAGTAGCGGATCTCATTTCACGGATGACGCTGGATGAAAAGATTGGCCAAATGCTTCAGGTTGAACGTCTAACCGCAACTACGGCGCAAGTAAAAGATCATTTCATCGGTTCCGTCTTGAGTGGAGGCGGTTCGAATCCAACTCCGAATACTCCAACTGCCTGGGCGGATACGGTGGATGCTTTTCAGACTGCCGCGATGCAAACCCGGCTTCAGATTCCTATCATCTATGGGGTTGACGCGGTTCATGGCCATAATAACGTCTATGGGGCGACGATTTTCCCTCACAATGCGGGTCTGGGGGCAACCCGGGATACGGATCTGGTGAAGCGTGTTGCCGCAGCAACCGCTAAGGAAGTCAGAACGACAGGGGTACAATGGAACTTCTCTCCATGCTTGTGCGCTCCGCAAGATATCCGATGGGGCAGAACCTATGAAGGCTTCTCTGAAAATGTCTCGCTTGTCTCTCAAATGGGCGTTGCCTACACGGAAGGCTTGCAGGGTCTTCCTTCTGACAACAGCTTCATGAAAGGAACCAAAGCAGTAGGGAGCATCAAACATTGGATGGGTGATGGCAATACCGTAAACGGTGACGACCAGGGCAATGTTATCCTAACCGAACCGGAATTAGAGCCGTACATTCAGCCGTATCGTGAATCGGTCGCAGCTGGTGCAAGAACGGTTATGATCTCACTCACTGCATGGAATAATGTAAAAGCGCATACGCATCACCACATGATTACAGATATGCTGAAACAAAACCTTAACTTTACGGGGATGGTCGTTTCGGATTGGAATGGTACGTATGCACTGTTCAATCAAGGCGTCTATTCCAGTTACTCCAGTGCCCTAAAGGATACGGTAAATGCGGGTATCGACATGTTTATGGAGCCGGATAACTGGCAGCAGTTTATTCCGGCGCTCAAAGATCTTGTTAATACCGGACAGGTATCCCAGTACAGAATTGATGATGCGGTCAGCCGTATTCTGCGTGTGAAATTTGAAGCGGGAATCTTTGAAGCGCCTTATACCGACAGAAGCTTGATTAGCGGCGGCACCTTCGGCGGGACCGAACACCGTGCGATTGCCCGGGAAGCCGTACGGAAATCGGCGACGCTGCTTAAGAACGAAAACCATATTTTGCCTTTGTCCAAAGGGGCGAAAGTATTCGTAGCCGGTACCAAAGCGAACGATATTGGTTATCAATCTGGAGGGTGGACGATTACGTGGCAGGGCTCTCCGGGCAATATTACGCCAGGCACGACGATCCTGCAAGGCATTCAAAACGCTGTCGCGAATTCCTCCAATGTCACCTATTCATCTACCGGTACTGGCGCGGCCGGGCACGATGCGGCAATAGTTGTTATCGGCGAATATCCTTACGCTGAAATGGTCGGGGATGTTGGAACCGGACAGCCGATAGCGGATTTGGAACTGAGCCCGGATGATATTACCTTGCTGAACAATGTGAAAAGTTCCGGTGTTCCCATGGTTGTCATCATGCTCTCGGGGCGACCGATGATAATCACCAATCAACTCCCGAATTGGGCTGCTTTCGTAGCTGCCTGGCTGCCGGGAACGGAAGGCAACGGGCTTTCGGATGTGTTATTTGGAGATTATGAATTCACAGGAAAGCTTCCGCTTTCCTGGCCAAGAAGCATGGCGCAAATTCCGGTCAACTCGAATGATGCCAATTATTCGCCTCTCTTTCCATACGGATTTGGCCTGAACACGTCCGCGACTAACACCAAAGAAATTCCAGGGGTGATCGAAGCGGAAAATTACAACAGCATGTATGGCGTTCATACGGAAGCGACGACAGATATTAACGGCGGATTAAATACAGGTTATATGGATGAGAACGACTGGATGGATTATAGGGTGAACGTCCCTGTATCAGGAACTTACAAAGTCAGTTTGCGATTAGCAAGTCTATCAGGTGCGGCGAATGGAATAGAGCTGAAGAACGGAGCGACGACGCTTGCCACATTCAATGTACCAAATACGGGCGGATGGCAGACATGGACAACCGTTTCGAGCAATGTCCCGCTGAATGCCGGCGTTCAGACTCTCAGAATTCATGCCGCTGCGGGCAACTGGAATTTGAACTGGCTAGAAGTGAAGCCGACCTCCGCTACAACCGCCGGTAATCTCTTGACCAATCCAGGGTTGGAAACAGGGACGATGACAGGCTGGGAACAATGGAATGGAGGTACTCCGGCCCAATCGGCGGATACGGACAACCCCTATACAGGCAGCTATAAGCTGACACATTGGGCGTCCACCGCGTACCAGCAATTAACCAAACAAACGGTAGCTGTAGCGAATGGCACTTATAGGTTCAGCGCCTGGGTACGTTCGAGCGGAGGGCAAAAGTCACTGCATCTGTTCTCCAAAACAGGCGGCAGGGAAGTGACGGCTGAAATTACTTCTAACGCTTCGGATTACTGGCAGAAGTATACAATAGACAATATAAAAGTTACGACAGGGCAAATTGAAGTGGGCGTATGGTCTGACGCCAATGCAAATAACTGGGCAGCATTTGACAGCTTCGAGTTAACCAAACTATAAGATGTAACTCTTGGTCCATGCGATTATGCATGGGCCTTTTCATTTCCCCGGGCCGCCGTACCCTGGATAGGTAACGACAGGCCATTTCACCTTACGCAGCGCGTCCATCAGCTCAGGCCCCACGTTCAGGTTGCTGCTGACGAGTTCCTCAGGTGTGAGCGCCATCCATTGATTCAGCGAGACGTCGGCGAAGCGGTCGCTCTTGAACATTTCCAGGAACCATAAGGTTTCTGTTCCGGTATTCTGGATATAATGTCCAAAGGCGAAGGGGACATAACCGACATCCCCGGCCCTGTAGTTGAACGTACGTGCTGCCCCGTTGCCGCCAAAAACAGTCATGCGGCCCTCTCCGGTTAAATAATACTGCCATTCATCGTTGTTCGGATGCCAGTGCAGCTCTCGCATCGCCCCCGGCTCGATCTCAACCAGCGCTGCAGCTATCGTCCTGGAGATGGGGAAGTTTGAGCTGTCCACAATCCGCACGCTTCCGCCCGGAGTTTTCAGTGGGGGCTGGGCCAGCAGCTGATGCTTGAAGCTCAGCGGAATTTCGCCGAACGGGGACTGGACCTTTTGGCTCTGTATGGAGCCAGGAACCTGGTCCTGGTAGATATAGACTTGATCCTTCGGGAGATAGTCAAAGGCCGAAGGCGGCACCCCGAAGTTAGCGGACAGCACCTCTTTTGGGGTATGGGCGAACCAGTCGGAGATGGAGAGGGTATTGAGATCGGAGAAGCTGCCATCATCAAAAACAAGTAAAAATTCGCAGCCCTCCGCCAGCCCCTGAATGGAATGGGGAATTCCCGGAGGGAAGTACCACAGATCACCCGGTCCAATGTCAGCAATGAAGTTCCGGCCATTCTGATCTACCGCGGTAATCCTTGCACTTCCAAGCAGCATGTAGGACCATTCGGCCTGCTGATGCCAGTGCAGCTCCCGTACACCGCCCGGGGTCAGACTCATGTTGACCGCCGCAAGAGTGGTGGCAATGGGCAACTCTCTGGCCGTGACCTCTCTGGACCAGCCGCCCTGATTCAGCTGCATGTGGGCATCGGAAAAAGAAAATTTCAGATTGGGAATGAGTCCGTTATCTGTAACTGGAGGGACGAACATATCCGGGTTCTCCCGGTCCCGCATCACATCGCGGGGGCCGAGATCAACATTGCCTGCGCCGTCACTGCGTATCGGCTGGGGGATATTTGGGTAACTCGCTGAATGTTTAGCGGATTCCATAGGCCTGGCTCCTTTCCTGATCGCAATTGCTCAATAGAGAATATATGCCGTAAGGATGTTTGAAGATGCCCGCTTTTCTAAAACAGTAATTGACAGAGGCCGCTTGAAGATGGATTCTTAATAGTGGAGTAAGCATCAATCAGAAGATTACAGAGAGCAGGGTATACACATATGACAGACAGCGGACAAGAACGCTACCGCTTCAGCGAAGCACCGATATGGGAGCTGCAGCGCAAATATTATGAAGAATTGGGCATGCAAGCCTGGAAGAACGACCAGGTTCCCCAGTATATAACGAGCAATCCGATGATTGGAACGGGCTATGCGGAGATGATCTTCGGCTTTCTGCAGGACCGGGCGGCGATGGGGCAGACGACAGAGCCGGTGATTATTCTGGAGCTGGGTGCGGGGGCAGGACGCCTTGCGTTCCATGTACTGCAGAAGCTGTGTGAATTGATCGATTATGCAGGGCTGACCCTGCCTCCTTTTACCTATGTCATGAGCGACCTTCCCTGGAAAAATATCACCGGCTGGCAGCAGCATCCCGGCCTGATTCCATTTACTCAGCAGGGTATCCTTGATTTCGCGCGTTTTGATGCCGTTGCGGATACAGAGCTGCATTTGACACAGAGCGGAAAGGTGATTGTACCAGGAACGCTTGAGCAGCCGCTGATGGTCATTGCCAACTACTTTTTTGACAGTATCCCGCAGGAGCTGCTCTATGTAGATGAAGGGAAAATATATGAATGCGAGGTATCCCTGAAGTACCCGGAGCAGTCAGCCACCATGGGCCCTTCAGAGGTGCTCAGGGATCTTATCCCGGAATATTACTACCGCCGTGCAGAGGGCTACGAAGAGAATTCATACCCTTACCGCGATGTGATCGCCTTCTATCAGGAAAAGATGGAGGATGCACATGTGCTCTTCCCCGCGGCTGCACTGGGATGTATGGAGCGGCTGAGTGCGCTGTCCGGGGCGGGCTTCCTGCTGCTGACCGCCGATAAAGGCGATCACCGGCCGGAGAACTGGGAGTATGCCGAGCCGCCGAAGCTGATTCATCATGGCAGCATCTCGCTAACCGCCAACTATCATGCGCTGGAGTGTTATTTTGAACAAAAAGGTGCAATATCTTCATTTACCGAGCATCATTACAAGAACCTGAACGTTGGCTGCATCTATATGCTGGAAGAGCCGATGCGTCATGTCCAGGCCCGCTTGGCCTACCGCAGATTTATCGAGCGCTTTGGTCCGGATGATTTCTTCAGCCTGAAGCTATGGATTGATCAGAATTTTGATACCATCGGAATGCAGCAGATTCTGGCCTTCTGGCGGTTGGGCGGCTATGACGCGGAGCTGTTCATTCAGAGTGCGGAGCGGATCTCCAGCCTGCTGGAGGACGCCAGTGACGAGGAGATTCTCGATCTGAAGCTGGGGATCGACCGGATGTGGACTGGCTTCTACCCGATGCCGCAGAAATACGATTTGGCCCTGGACAGCGGTCTGCTGCTGTTCGAGATGGGACTGTATGAGGATTCCCGGCGCTTCCTTACGCAATCGCTGAAGGAGACGGAAGACGAGCCTGTGGTTACAGTTCTCTACTGCCTGGCGATCTGCAGCTATGAGCTTGAGGATCTGGAGGCTGCGCTGGAGTATACCCGGCAGGCCCTGGTTCTTGAGCCGGAGCATGAGGAAGCGCTGGATCTGCTGGCGGCACTTAGCGGGGACTGATGCCTGCTTTACATTACGGCTGTTTTTTGGTAATAATATAAGCAATTATAATGAAACGCAATGAAGAGAAGAGTAGATAGATCCATTCTTTCACAGAGAGCTCCGGACGCTGAAAAGGGGCAAAGAACGGTGTATTGAACCAAGTCTCTGAGCGGCGTACCGGAACGGGCTGATGAAGCTGGGGATGGTACGACAGGAGCTCCTGTTACAGAGCTAGAGTATAAGCCTTGCCTGCCCGGCAATGCCGTACTCGATGAGATTAATATGGCGACATATTAATAAACCTGGGGTGGTACCGCGAGAATCTCGTCCCCAAGACCATACGTCTTGGAGGTGAGGTTCTTTTTTGCATGGGCAAAGGTTCGTCAAAGCGGTAATCACATACACAGGAGGTTTCGGGCATGAGTAACGACTTGGAAGCCGCGGCAGCGGAGAATTATATGGATAAGCTGATCCGGGAAGATATAGAGGCAGAAATCTACAGCAGAGGGATCTGCACAAGGTTTCCTCCGGAACCAAACGGGTATCTGCATATCGGCAGTGCGTTCGCCATTCACACCAATTACGGGATAGCACAAAAATATGGCGGAACCTTTCATCTGCGCTTCGACGATACGAATCCGCTCAAAGAGGATATGGAATATGTTCAAGCGATCATCCGGGATATCGAATGGTTGGGCTGCAGTCCGGGAGAGCATATCTACTACGGCTCGGACTACTCGGAGCGCATCTACAGCAGCGCGCTGGACTTGATCCGTAAAGGCAAAGCCTATGTCTGCGATTTATCACCGGAAGAGGTGACCGCCTATAGAGGTACACTTACGGAACCGGGGAAGGACAGCCCTTACAGGGAACGGTCCGTGGAGGAGAATCTCCGGTTATTCAGCGGGATGAGAGAAGGGATGTACCCCACCGGCTCCCGGGTGCTGCGGGCCAAAATCAATATGGCTTCACCTAATATCAATCTGCGTGATCCGGTGCTGTACAGAATTATTCATGCGGAGCATTACCGTACAGGGGATGCGTGGTGTATTTATCCGATGTATGATTTCGCCCACCCGATTCAGGATGCCATTGAAGGTATTACCCATTCCTTATGCTCGCTTGAGTTCAAGGATCACCGGCCGCTCTATGATTGGGTGCTGGAGGAATTGGGTGTTGAAGAAGCGCCCCGGCAAAGGGAGTTCGGCAGGGTCAACCTGACGGGTGTCGTCACCAGCAAGAGATATCTCAGAGCACTGGTGGCGGGGAACTATGTGGACGGCTGGGATGATCCGCGGCTGCCCACTTTGCGGGGGCTGCGGAGACGGGGCTTCACCCCCGGGAGCATCAAGGGCTTTGTCCATGAGATCGGGATGGTTAGGAACCAGACGATGGTGGATTTCTCCATGCTGGAGCACTGCCTGAGACAAGATCTAAAGGCCACTGTGCCGAGTATTATGGCCGTGCTCGAGCCGCTTAAGGTCGTAATTACCAATTATGAAGCGGAGGAGACAGAGTGGCTGACCCTTGCCAATAATAGCGAAAATGCGGAGCTGGGCGAGAGAGCGGTGCCGTTCTCCGGTGTGATCTACATGGAGCGTGAAGATTTCATGGAGGAACCTTCTCCGGGTTTCCGCAGGCTGACTTTGGGCGGCGAAGTGCGGCTGAAGGGGGCCTATATCATTAGATGTAATGAAGTGATTCGAAATGAAGCTACCGGTGAGATCAGCGAGCTCCGCGGTACCTACGATCCGCTGACTAGAAGCGGCGGAGCCCTTAGCGGACGCAAGGTGAAAGGCACCATCCATTGGGTCTCGGCCTGTCACGGTATACCGGCGGAAGTGTATCTGTATGAAAAGCTGCTGGAGGACAACGATGGCCCCAAGGCAGAAGGTGAAACCTGGGAGGCGTACTTGAATCCCGATTCTATGAAGCTTATGAAGAATTGCCTGCTGGAGCCTTATGCGGCTAATGCTAAGTCTGAGGACAAATTCCAATTTATGCGCCAAGGCTACTTTTGCGTAGACAACAAGCTGACCTGTGAAGATCGGCTGGTGTTCAACCGCATCGTTCCGCTGAAGGATACGTGGAAGGGCGGGAAATAAGCGGCAACACATGCGGTAATTCACGCAGCAACACAGTTTCTTCACAACCCCTCTTTATAATGAACTCAGCACCCTGAATTCTGGAGGAGGTAGAGCGATGAACTGGTCCTGGTTAGTTACACTGGTCTGTCCACTAATGATGATCTTCATGATGTTCGGCATGCGTGGAGGACATGGGCACGGCATGCATTCACGGCGGCAGCCAAAGGTTGAGGAGCTGCAGCAGGAACTGAATGAGCTGAAGGCGCAAAATGAAAAAATGCGGGCAGATCTTAACAGTATTATTTCTTAACGGCATGAAGAAACAGGCATAAAGTAACAGCGGGCGAGTGTCAGGGTAATCCTGAACCTCGCCTGTTTCCTTTTGAGAGAATGCTTTTTCGCCAAAGCCTCACTATCCGGGGCTTTTTTTCATATGAATAACGTAGCCTAATTTTACTTGTTAAGCATGAATGGTAGGCAGATTGGGTTAATAATAGGGTATGGAAATGATGCCAAGCATTTGTTTGCGTAAATGCATTTACATTTTTCACAACGCAGATTATAATAAAATTAAATTAAATGTTGCATCAGGGAAACTTTCGTGTGTATAGACAACTTTTCCGGGCAAGAGGAGGGATTGAAAATGATGGAGCAAAACTTAGCAGAAACACCTCCAATGATACACAGACGTAAAAACAAACTCACTGCACAGGCAGTGCTAGACGGGGATGTCAAAGGACTTAAAAGACTCCTTCCTTTCCTGGGCCCGGCTTTTATCGCTTCCGTAGCCTATCTGGACCCCGGGAATTTCGCCACCAATATTACGGCAGGTTCAAAATACGGTTATCTGCTGTTATGGGTAATATTTGCATCCAATCTGATGGCTGTTCTTATTCAGTCTTTATCTGCCAAGCTTGGCATTGCTACTGGTAAAAACCTGCCCGAGGTGGCACGGGAGAAATTCCCGAAGGGTGTATCGATTTTCTTGTGGATTCAGAGTGAGCTGGTGATTATTGCTACGGACCTGGCAGAGTTTATCGGCGCGGCTCTCGGACTGTACTTATTATTCGGTATTCCGATGCTGCCAGCTGCACTTATCACCGCTGTCGGTTCATTCGCCATACTTGAACTGCAGCGGCGCGGGTATCGTACACTTGAGGCGGGAATCGCCAGCATGGTGCTTATCGTCGTTCTGGCTTTTGCGTTCCAGGTAATCATGGCAAAGCCGGACGCCGGGGCGGTTGTCGCCGGGATCTTTACTCCGCAATTCCAGGGTGTGGACAGTATTCTGCTGGCTGCGGGTATCCTTGGTGCCACGGTAATGCCGCATGCGATTTATCTGCACTCCTCGTTGACACAGAGCCGCGTGGTCGGAATCGATGACAAGGAGAAGAAACAAATCTTCAAGCTGGAGTTCATCGATATTCTGATTGCCATGCTGATTGCGGGTGCGGTCAATATGGCGATGGTGATCGTGGCTGCCGCGTTATTCTTCAAAAACGGCTTAGTGGTCGAGGATTTGGATATTGCCTTCGAGCAGTTCCGCCATTTAGCCGGACCGGTTACTGCGGTATCCTTCGGATTGGGCCTGCTGATTGCCGGACTCTCCAGCTCCTCGGTAGGGACAATGGCCGGTGATGTGGTCATGCAGGGCTTCATTAACAAAAGAATCAATCTCTACCTGCGGCGGGCGATTACGATTATTCCTCCGCTGGCCATCATTGCCTTCGGCATCAATGCTACAAGCGCGCTGGTCATGAGTCAGGTCGTTCTCTCATTCGGGATTGCTTTTGCCCTAATTCCGTTGGTGATCTTCACGAGCGACCGCAAGATCATGAACGGACTGGTGAATCACCGGATCACTACAATCCTGGGCTGGATTATCTGTGCGCTGGTTGTATCGCTGAATCTGTTCCTGATTGTGGAGATGGTTATCTGAGAGGGTTGACGGAGCATGGAGCATTCATTTCGGTAATGCTAAGTGGAAAAAATACCACTGATTGAGTATTCCTAGTGGCACTTATTGAAACAAGTGGAAAAAGTCCAACTAAAATTTCTGATTCGGCTGGATAAAGGCCCTTTTGGAGATATCCCGCTAAAGTAATTGGATTTTTTCCACCTAAAGCTGGGAAAAGAATAATATTTATATTAATAGGTGGACAAATTCCACTTAAGCTTCATCACTCGCTTTGGTGAGGGTCTTGAGGCTAATTCTGTACAGATTTCCGCCCTTGTAAGTACCCATTTTGAATAGCTGCAAGCAAATAACGGGGGCCTCCTGAGTAGGAGGACCCCGTTATTTATGTTTGAGCAAGGATTACCCTGTCTTGTTATTGTTATTGCTTCACGATATCTTGTACAGCTTTGTCGAGCTTTTCCAGAAGCTGATCACGATTCAGCTGTCCGCCCAGGTATTCCTGCATGGCTGCACCGAAACCTTGGGTTACACCGTCAGGGAACATATCCCAGTTCCAGCCGAGTGCGGAGGCGGATTGTTTCTGCACAGCAACGGCAACCTGACCGATGTCTGCGGCATCGGCTTCCACATTCGTTTCGGCCGGAATGAATTTGAATTCCTTGGTCAGATACTTTTTACCCGTTTCCGAAGTTACAAGCCAGTTGAGGAAGGCTTTGGCTTCTTCCGGATGCGCAGACTTGCTGTTCACCACATAGTTGTTAGGCACACCTACGAGGATTGTTCCTTCTTTGTCGCTGATCGGAAGCGGCAGGAGGCCGAGGTGCATCGCTGGGTCAATTTTGTCGATATCCCCTTGTGTCCAGTTGCCCTGCAGCATCATAGCCGCTTTGCCGGATGCAAATTCAGCAACCTGGGTAGCATAGTCTGTAGTCATTTTGTTATCCTGTGCGTTGTCGAAAATAACATCTACCAGGTTGAGCCATTGCTCGAAGACCGGGTTGCCTTTGATAGTTGCCTTGCCGGCTTTGACATCTTCGATGAATTTCTTAGGATCCGGCTGGTGAGCCAGGCCAACGTTAACCAAGTGAATCCCCATAGACCACCATTCATTAGTAGCTTCAAAAGGCGTGATGCCTGCAGCTTTCAATTTGGCCACTGCATCTTTCAGCTGGGGAAGTGTTTTGGGTTCTTCGGTAATCCCTGCTTTAGTGAACAGGTCCTTGTTATAGATCAGTCCGTAGCCTTCAACGTTCATCGGCATGCCGTACAGCTTGCCGTCCACGGTTGCCGGCGTTTTGGAGGTTGGAATCAGATTGGCTGCCCAAGGCTCATTCGACAAATCAGTGGCACGGTCCATATAAGGAACCAAGGCTGTGTAGCCGCCGTTATTGAAAATCTCAGGTTCGGAGCCGGAAGCAATCTCCGCTTTGAGCAGTGCGCCGTAATCTTCACCGCCGCCATGCGTTTCCACTTCAACCTTAACGCCGGTTTCTTTCTCATATTCTTCAGCGAGTGCGTTCAGCTGCTCGGCAATTTCAACCTTGAACTGGAACATTTTGATCGTTACATTTTTGGCCGGAGCTGCGGTCGCCGCTGGTGCCGCTGTCTCTGTTCCTGAATTGACAGCGTTCCCATTACTTGCTGAATTATTATTGCCGCCATTACCGCAACCTGCGATAATAAGTGTGCAAACGGTTGCGATAACAAATGCGAACTTTCTTTTCATAGTATAACCTCCCTGGTCTAGTGTTTCCTGCAACTTGATCGTAATGGATATACGTTTGGACTTACACTTAATATTTTGCTCGAAAAGGTGGATATTGTTGCAAAGGAGTTATCCCTTAATGGAGCCGGCGGTCACACCTTCAACAATATAACGCTGCAGCGACAGGAAGAACAAGAGAATTGGCGTAATCGCCATAACCAGACCCGCGAGGGCAAGATCCCACTTCTTGGTGTACTGGCCGAAGAACTTGGTCACTGCCACCGGCAATGTGGTCAGATCCTTATTGCCTCCAATCACTAGCACCGGAAGCAGGTAGTCATTCCAGATCCACAGTGTGTTCAGGATAATAACAGTTACGATAATAGGCATCAGCAGCGGGAAGACGATTTTGAAGAATACTCCATACGGGCTTGAGCCGTCGACCCGGGCCGCTTCCTCCAGCTCAATGGGCACGCTCTTGATGAAGCCGTGGAACAGGAACACGGACAATGGCATCCCGAAGCCGAGATAGCAGGCGACAATGCCGTACAATTCACCGCGCAGCTCCAGTATGCTGGTTACCCGGACCAATTGCAGCATCAGGGACTGGAACGGGATGATCATGGCCGATACGAGCAGCAGGAATACAAAGGAATTGAAACGTGAAGGCTTCCGGACAATCTGGTAAGCAGCCATGGCGCTGAACATCACGATGAAGATCACACTCAGGACCGTAATTTGCAGCGAGTTCCAGAATGCCTGCGGAAAGTTGATGGCGTCCCATACCTTTGAATAATTATCCCACTGGTAGACCTGGGGGAAGGATGCGGCATCCGTCAGGATTTCCTTCAATCCCTTCACCGAGTTGCTCAGCACCAGGTAGAACGGAGACAGGAACACAAGAGCCAGAAGAATGGCGGCGATTTCCAGAATGAAGTTACTGAGACGGTATCTGCTGTTCTGCATTATGCCGACACCTCCTTACGTTTAGTGATCCAGACCTGAGTGACAGTGATTAGGGAGACGGCGAAGAAGAAGAGCAGGGCTTTGGCGGTGCCGAGTCCATAACGGTTGTTGATCAGCGCTTCTGCATAGATGTTATAGGCGAGCGACTGGGTGGAGGTACCTGGTCCGCCTTTGGTCAGTGACAAGTTGAGATCGAACATTTTGAAGGCATTCGAAGTGGTCAGGAACAGACAAATGGTGATGGCGGGCATAATCAGCGGGACATAGACGCTCTTGAACAGCTGTGGAGCTCGTGCACCGTCGATTTTGGCCGCTTCGATCAGGTCCTTTGGAATTCCGGCCAATCCGGCGATGTAAATGACCATCATATACCCGGCAGTCTGCCAGACGAACACGATGACCAGACCCCAGAATCCGGTGCCCGGTGTACCCAGCCAAGGGAGCTTAAAGAAGGAAATGCCGGTGATGTCGCCAATCGTGGCGAAACCTTTGGTGAAAATAAACTGCCAGATGTACCCCAGCAGAATACCGCCGATCACATTGGGCATAAAGAAGATGGTACGCAGTACCTTCTTGGTCTTCAGCGTCGTCATCAGCAGGAATGCGAGCAGGAGTGCCAGCACATTAGCTGCGATCACGGATACGAGGGTGAAGCGCAAGGTGAACAGCAGGGATTCCCAGAATTTGTCGTCATTCGTAAAAATCCGTTTCCAGTTGGCTGCACCCGTCCAGACCGCTTTGTCCAGATCCAGCCCGTTCCAGTCGGTGGAGGAGTAATAGAAACCAAGGATGAAGGGTGTGACCACAATGGTCAGGAAAAAGAGCAGGGCGGGCCAGAGGAAAATAATTTGCTGTCCCCAGCCTCGTTGCAGGCGCAGAGCTTTTCTCATATGGAGTCTCCTTTGTAAGTTAATCTACGGGTTCACACCTTCATTATAGGAACAGGCAGGAATGATCAACACTCAATTTGATGATGATAAAAGTGGATTATATTGCAGCGGATGCTAACCAAATTTCCAGGAGGCCTAATCATGTTCAAAAACAGCATCCGGACCCGGCTGATGGCGCTTGTGCTGCTGGCCTCGGTGATTCCGTCGGCCATTTCAGTTACATTTTCTTATCTGTATACCAAGCAATCGGTTACCGAGCAGTCGGTGAAGCAGAACACGAAGCTGCTGACCCTCGGGGAGGCTAATCTGAGCAGCTACTTCAGCGGTATGAATCAGCGGGCCCTGTCGCTATATAGCGGGATCAATGTGCCCAGCTCTTTTTATACCACACTGCTCACCTCCAAAAGCCAGAAAGATGTTCCGCCCGGCACCGCTGTTCCCGATACCCGGGCAGTGATCTCCACCCAGATGTATAACCTGTTCCTCTCCGACCGGAACACCTTTCAGATTCATCTGTACGTGCGGGCGGCCCAACAGTCCAATCTGCTGCTTGGCGGGTATTTCCGCCGGGAGGTAAACAGCCGCTATGCCCTGGAGAAGCACCTGGAAGGAACGTACCGTCCTTACATTGAGGTTACACATATGGATCATCAATACGGCATGAAGTCCGGGTTCCCTAATTTGAAGCCGGGGATTGAACCGGTATTTACTGCCCATTTCCCCATATACAAAACCCCAAGTGCGGAGGTTCTGGCGGATCTGTCGGTCGATTACCGCCTTACAGAGCTGGAGGGGATCGTCAAATCCATGTACAATTCCGATACGGAACGTCTTTATGTGCTGAATGATCAGGGTCAGGCACTGTTCGCCTCCGACTCTGAATGGATTGGCAAGTCGTTCAAGGCAGGCTGGAGCCAGCTTCCCGGAAGCAAGGGCAGCGGCCATTTTACCTGGAAGAAGGATGGATTTGAGGGGATTGTCATGTATCGGCATATAGAGGACCCTCTGTTCAAGGGCAGTATTATCAAGCTGGTTCCCTACGAGGATCTGTATGGCGATGCCAGAATCATCACCCGGTTCAATGCCGGAATTGGCGTATTGTTTCTGTTCGTGGGCGGAATCAGCGCGGTGCTTATCTCCATTGGCTTCACCAGACCCATCAAGAAGCTGATCTCTTTTACCCAGAAGGTGCAGATTGGGCAGCTCGATGCGCATATGGATGTGGAACGGGAAGATGAATTCGGCCTGCTGACGCGCAAAATCACCGGCATGACCCGGACGATCAATGATCTGATTCTCAAGGAATACAAGCTGGAGCTGGCGAATAAGACCAACCAGCTGAAGGCCCTGCAGGCCCAGGTCAATCCGCATTTTCTGTATAATGCCCTGCAGTCTATCGCCAGTTTGTCCTTGCGGTACAATGCGCCGAAGGTATATGATCTCATCTATTCACTTGGCAGTATGATGCGTTATTCCATGAATACAGAACGCACGCAGGTGCCGCTCCGCGACGAAGTTGAGCATGTACAGAACTATGTTATTCTGCAGACAGAGCGGTTCGGGGAAGAGAACCTGCGCCTTGATGTGGATGCTGAAGAGGAAGCACTGGAGGTAGTGGTGCCCAAAATGATTTTGCAGCCTATCGTGGAGAATATCTTCAAGCATGGCTTCGCGGACGGCATCCAGGGCGGGCTCATATCCATCGCCTGCGCGGTGGATACGCAGGGCCGGTTAGTGCTTGCCGTCAAGGATAACGGCAAAGGGATTGCAACGGAGCGGCTGGAGGAAATCAATGCCTTACTTGCAGGCAATAGAGGAACAGAGCAGGAAGAGATTGGACTGTACAATGTGCTGGCCCGGCTCCGTTTGCAGATGAGCAACGGGGCGGAGCTGCTGCTGCGCGACAATGTGGACGGAGGCCTAACGGTCACGCTCATGATTCCGCTGGACAGCATATAAATCACTTACACAAAGGAGCGGCGGGTAATGAAGGTGCTGATAGTCGATGATGAGAAGCATGTTAGAGAGGCAATCCGCTATTTTGTACCGTGGGAGAAACATCATATTACCCATATCTATGAGGCTACCAACGGGCAGGAAGCGATGCGGATCATGCAGGAGCATCAGCCTGCAATTGTCTTCACGGATATGCGGATGCCGCTCATGGATGGAGCGGAGCTGCTGGAATGGCTGCACACCCACTATCCGCATACGAAGACCATTGTGATCAGCGGTTATCAGGACTTTAACTATGTGAAGCCTGCGATTGTCTTCGGCGGAACCGATTATTTGCTGAAGCCGCTGAACAGCAAACAGCTGATTGCTGCGGCCGAACATGCCTTCAAGCTGTGGCTGGAGGAGGAGGAGGGCCGGCAGCAGGCGCAGCGCCAGAATATGCAGTTAAATGTGCTGCGTCCGCTCTACTGGGATAAGGTACTCTCGGACCTGGTGGCTGGGCAGGCTTCCTTTCAGGAGCTGAAGCATTCACTGAGCGAAGAACTCGGCATGCCGCTGTTTGTGGCAGAGTGCAGAATTGCGGTCATCTCGCTCCAGGGAGCGGACTGCCGGCTACTGCAGCGATTTCACGGCGATGTGGGACTGACTTCTTTTGTACTGGCAAATGTCTGCAATGAGGTGCTTGCTCCGAAGCAGATCGGCTTCGCCTTCCGCAGCTGGCAAAGGGGGGCGAACCTTGTCCTTCTGTTCTGGGCGGCGGTTAAGGAAATGGAGGTAGAGCTGGACCGCATTAATGAGTCCATCAGGCAGACCTATGGTGTGCAAATGGATATCGGGCTCAGCCTTCCTGCAGCCTTTCCGGAAGGGTTGCAAACCGCATTCTACCAGGCAGGGCAGGGTCTGAACGAGCGGAATCTGCTGCAGAGGGAAGGACGGATTCACCTGTACCGGGAGCATTTGGAGGAGAGTGGGCCTGTAAGGGACTACGCCTCCGAGGCTCAGCTGGACAAGCTGAGAGTAGCGGTGCTCTCTGGAGACTTGGACAAAATAGGGCGGGTTGTAGAGGAATGGTCTGACCTGTTGTCGGGACTGCCTCTCCTGACGGAGAGCCGGTTCCTGCAGCTTCAGCAAGAGATTGCGGAGGTCCTGAAACGCTGGCGTCCGGATGAAGAGATTTCGTTAGACATTTGCTATGACAGCGAGGGTCTCTTCTCTGTGGAGAATTGGAGGGATCAGCTCAAGGCGGTGATTCAGCGTTTGTCCAAGGGGAACACCCAGGCGCCGGATAGCCAGCTTGTGGAGGAGATCAGGCATTATCTTCATCAGAACTATGCCCGGGATATGACGCTGCAGCATATTGCGGAGCGGTTTTTTATCAGCAGGGAGAATGTATCACGGAAGTTCAAACAGATCACCGGGGAGAATCTGTCAGATTATTTGACCAACCTCCGGGTAGACAAAGCCAAAACGCTGCTGCAGAATACGAATCTCCGGCTGTCACAGATTTCGGAGCTGGTCGGGTATGAGGATGAGAAATATTTTAGCCGTGTCTTCAAAAAGTCAACCGGGCAAACGCCCAGGGAATACCGTAAGCAGGGAGAGTCCTTCTAGCAAACATTTCAGGCTGGGCCTTTCAGCTTTTTTCAGCTTTTAACCGATAGTATAGGTATAGCAAATATACATATTTATTCGGTCGATTCGGGAGGACGGGGCATGGAAAGGTATTTAGGCAAAAAAATAAAAAATGACTTGATCAATGCCTATGGGGTAACAGTAATCCCTGCGAACAGTGTTCTGAATCCAGAGCACCTGGAGCTTATCCGCAAGCAGAAGATTAATGTACTTGACATCATCTTTGCAGGTGAGGCGGGGCAGGCACCTTCCTGCAAGGAGATGGCATATAACGTAGTGAACGTATCCAAGAATTTGTTCGAATCCGTTAGAATCTCGCGCAAGGTTCCTCTGGCAGATATCCGCAAGGAGGTCGTGCCTGTTGTTCAGGAAATCTCCCGGAATTCCGATATTTTTGCGCTGTTCAGTGCGATTCAGGGCAAAGATGACTATACATACCAGCATAATATTGGAGTAGGTGTATTATCTACACTTATCGGCAGATGGCTTAACATGAGCGAAGCAGAGCTGTCTGTACTGTCATTGGCCGCGACTCTTCATGACATCGGCAAGCTGAAGATTCCCACGGAGATATTGGACAAACCGGGCAAGCTGTCTCCTGATGAATATGAAATCGTCAAAAAACATACCATTCTGGGTTATGAAATGCTAAAGGAGACTACTGGGGCCAATTCCCATATTACACTGACAGCACTTCAGCACCATGAGCGGAATGACGGCAGAGGCTATCCGTTAGGTCTAAAGGAAGAGCAGATTGACTCCTACAGCAAGATCGTAGCTGTTGCTGATATTTTTCACGCCATGTCCTCCAGACGCCCTTATCATGAACCGGTTCCTTTCCATATCATTGTCGATCAAATGAGAAGGGGAAGCTTTGGTGCGCTTGACCCGAATATTGTATCCGTATTTCTTGAGAATATCGTGAAGCGCACCGTGGGCCGCGAGGTGGTACTGACAGACGGGCGGATCGGTGAGATAGTCTACTTGAACCCCCATGATATTGAAACCCCTTTAGTGAAGGTTGATGACGAGTATATAGACTTGAGTAAGCTGAATACCCTTAAGATTAAAGAGATCAGCATCGAGTAACGCGTAAGATTGCTGTGTTTTTAGTCAAAATAGTCTGCCAGCCCATCGGCAATCGCCTTGGCAGCCTTTTTCTGATAAGACGCTTTGCGGACGATGGACTCGTCGGAACGGTTGGTCAGAAAACCAAGCTCCACCAGCGTTGCCGGGAGGCTGTTCTCCCGCAGAATATGATAATCCCCGAAGGATAGCCCATTGCTCTTCAGGCCAATCCCTTGCCTTAGCCGGTTCTCAATGGAACGGGCCAGCCGCAGATCATTATTCTCCGAGTAGAAAAAAGTGAGGGTCCCCGATACCTTCTTCGGAGAAGAATTGTAATGAATGCTGACAAAAGCATCTGCCCGCAGCTGCTGCCCGATCTGTACCCGCCTGGCGAGGGAAGGTTTCTGGTCTCCCCGTGTACGGGTCAGCTCCACCTGTGCTCCTTTGGCTGTCAGATAATCCCGCACATAAAAAGCGGTCTGCAGCGTCAAGTCCTTCTCCATTGTGTCAAAGCTTGTGCCCAGCATACCGGGATCACTTCCGCCGTGTCCGGGGTCAATGACGATAAGCTTTCCGCGGATGCTCCCGGAACTCCTGGCATTATTGCTCCCTCTGCCCCAGCTTGTACTTCCTCCGGCAATATATTGACCGGATACCCAGCCAATCTCTCCGCTCGTGGTACGAATGCGTGCCCAATCTCCTTGACGAAGCAATACAGTAATAGAATCCCCTTCTTTCAAAGATCCCAGCACGTGATACCCGGTTCCCGGACCTCCCCTGATCCGTAGGGAAGAGGCGGTGACGTGCGCACTTCCGCCGGCACTGCCAGAGGGTTTGGCCGAGGTCTTCACGGAAGCTGCTGCTGCAGTGGTCCCCGCAGCAGCGGAACTTGTTCCGCCGGTTCGTTTGAGATAATATCCGGCGACCCAGCCGGACACGGAACCCGCCCGTACTTTGAGCCAGCCGTGCTGCTCTTCTGTTACGGTGACCAGCGCTCCGCTTTTTAGGGAGCCGGTCACAGATGCGCTTGCGGCCGGCTCACTGCGCACGTTCAGGGAAGAAGCGTAGACCTTTGCCGTATAGGTTCCGGCAGCATGGACTGATTCAGTCTGCAAAGTAGTGGATAGTAATAAGGTGACAGCCAGCATGGATGCAGATATTGTTTTTTTGAAATGATTTGAATTTATCTGTATTGGTTTCACGCTATAAATTTCCCTTTCTTGTTTCAGGAATAGATTAAAGGTTTATTACCCGCTCCGAAGGAAGAGAAACCGCAGATAGTCAAAATTTAAATTGAAAACTGTCTCTGTTCCAGGTCCGCAATCACCTGTATAATTATTACATATCGGGGAAGACGACAAAGGAGTGCCGACGTGACCAGACCGAAATTATTTATTGGATCTTCCAGAGAATCCATCCGTTACGCACGGGCGATACATGAGCAGCTGAAACGGGAAGCCCAGGTCAATCCGTGGTATGCCAATGCTTTCCGGGCAAATGAATATACCATGGAAGCGCTGGAACGAAATCTTGATGAGAGTGATTTTGCCGTATTTGTGTTCTCGCCGGATGATGTAGCCAGGATCCGCGGTAAATATTATTATGTGACCCGTGATAATACTCAGTTCGAAATGGGCTTGTTCTGGGCCCGGCTGCGCCGGAGCCGCGTGTTCTGTCTGCTTCCGGACCAGGTGCCTGTCCGCAAGGATTTAGTTCCGGGAGAGAATATTGAGGAGTATCACTTGCTGTCGGATCTATCCGGCCTCACCCCGCTGGAATACGAATGGCAGCATGAGAACCCGGTGGCAGCCGTAGATGTCAGCTGCGGCAAGATTATCGACAGCATTCAGGAGCTGGGAAGCTTCCGTGATCCGCAGAGGGAGCTGGAGCATCTGAAGCTGGAACTTAGGCGGAAAGAAAGTATCCTTCACTTTTTCTGGCAATATAATAGTAATGTGTCTACTCCCGATGACAGGGAGAAATATCAGGCGCTCAGCGAGGCGGTCCGCAATTCCTTTCTGCCGCCCAAGCATTGCCGGGTGATTGGGGCAGCTATGTGGCAGGTCCGAGAGCAGGAGGGACTGGTGCAGGTGGGCGGTAATGTGGGGCGCGGACATTCCTATCCTTTTTCAATGACTGAAGAAAAGGGCTCCCGTCCGGGTGTGGTGGATGCTTTTTTGGCCAAAGAATGGACCTTTTTGCAGCGTACCGAAGTTGCTGAGGTATATATCCTATGCTATCCTTTAGGTGAGAGGCATGTCCTTTCTGTTCATTTTTCCGGAAACGACGGATTGTCTGCGGATGATCTGACCGAGGTTGTATCGTACAACCGGGATTTGTTCCGTACCGTCAATCATTTAGTGGGAGGGGACTGACACGATGAAGAATATGAAGAATGCAGTCAGTTTATCCAGTGCTGTCCGCCGAACCGCGAACAGCAGCACCGGCAGTGAAGGCGGCAAAGGCCGCATGAAGCGAAAGACAGGAGCGGGAAGGCCCACTAAGCTGTCACCTTCGACCATGAACGTATATATTGCGCCTTCTCTTGAAGGCGGAGACGACGAATACAAGAAGCTCATCAGCGGGAAGGTTGACAATACCAAGCCTTCGTTTGCTTAACCGGTGCTTCACCAGGATAGGTCCCCAGTACATACTGGGGGCTTTTTTTATTTTTCTTTCATAATTTCGTCATGTTCCCTTTAGGATTCGATTCTAGAATAGGGTTTATAGAAAACAGATAGGGAGTGTTCAAATGGCGAAGATATTGATTACAGATGACGCAGCTTTTATGCGGTTGATGGTGCGTTCGGCACTGGAGGGCAAGGGACACGAGATTGTGGGTGAAGCTGTGAATGGAGCGGAAGCAATTAAGCTCTACCAGCAGCTCAAACCGGATGTGGTCACGATGGATATTACCATGCCGGACATGGATGGCGTTACTGCAGTCAAGAATATTATTGCTATAGATCCCGCAGCCAAAATTATTATGTGCAGTGCCATGGGACAGACGGTGATGGTTATGGATGCCATGAAGTCCGGGGCGAAGGATTTTGTGGTCAAGCCTTTCCAGGCAGATCGTCTGTTACTGGCGGTAGAAAATCAACTGTAAAAAAAGGGGGGGAATTCCGATATGAAACATATAGAAGCAAATCATCTGAATACGGTTCTTGCGGGTATTGAGAAGGTGCTGGTTACACATCTTGGGACTACATTTCGTGCGGGTGTTCCATCGATCGAGCAGCCATATGTGAATACGGAGAATGTATCTGTAATGGTTGGAATGACCGGGGATCTTCGGGGAGAGATCATTCTCAGCATGGACGATGAGGTACTCAAAGGCATAGTCAGCACTATGTTCGGCTTCAGAGTAGATGTGATGGATGATATGGGATGGAGTGCTTTTTCTGAGTTTGGCAATTGGGTGGGGGCCGCGTGCTGTACGGCTTTTCATGAACAAGAGCTGAACACCAATATTACACCACCCGTTATCCATGAAGGAAAAGGAAGCCTGCGGACAAGCAGCAAATTTGTCAGCATCCCTGTATATACGGGAGAACTGACGATCATGGCACACATAAGTCTGGGTGAATGATGAGCGGGCACAAGTCGGTCCATAAATGGGGAGAGCTGTTCATGAATCAATTAAAGATGATGCGCCTGTACATAGGGCTGTCATTAATATGTGTCCTGGTGATGGGACAGCTTGCGAACTGGATGAATCCCTCTGATGCCGCTATGGATATAGTGGAAGTGACTGTTCTGACCATCGGTGCATTGCTTTTGGCCGCCACCTTCTTCTCGAAGAAGGTGCAGTCGAACCCGGAACCACTCCTGTTTGGATATTTGTGGTTTATATCTGCCGCTGCCTTTGTATCCTTACTGCAGAACCAATATGACTCGATGCTGTTAATTACGATCCTGATGATGTATTTCGTGGTAAGTCAGACGATCTCTTCCCTGAGACGGCTGCAAATCTATATGGTTTTGATTTTACTTGAACTGATCTTGTTCTTCTTCTTCACAGGGGATATCAAAAAGACGAGTTTTGCACTCGTCATCTTTCTTACAGCAAGCATTGTGATCTATCTTTCTACGGGAAAGCGCTTGCAGATAATTAGGGAATATGAAGTTACAGAGCAGGCGCTGCGTGAGACCGTTGCTGAGAAAAACTTATATGAACGGGCTATGCATGACGTGGGAACGGGAGTCATTATTGCGGAAGCTTTGGCGCACACACCGGTCATTTACACCAATGAGGCATTTTCACAGATAACCGGTTATTCGGCGGATGAAGTTCTGGGACGCAACTGCAATTTCTTGCAGGGTAAAGATACGAAGGAAGAACATATTGAGCAAATCCGCAGTGCGCTTCATCAGCAGAACCGGATCCAGCTGGAAATCCTGAATTACCGCAAGAATCATGAGCCCTTTTGGAATGAGCTGTCGATTACCCCGCTCCGGGATGAGACGGGGACGGTCACCCATTTTATCGGCATCCAGACAGATGTCACGGTCCGCAAGCAGCTGATGCTCAGTGAGCAGCAGTCGCGCACGATGCTGGAACAGGTGATGCGTTATTTGAAGGATCCCGTATTGGTGATGCGTGTCGAGCAGTTCAATCTGCATCCCGTGATGATGAATGATGCAGCCCGTGAGCTATATGAATCGCTGGATCGCACAGATGTTGCCAAGCTGTTGGCGTATCAAGAGCAAATTTTAGCCTCGTTATATGGGCATGAGACTGTTGAGCGGGAAATGGAACTCACAATTGCCGGGGATATAAGAGCCTACCGGGTCAGCATCAGCAAGCTTGAAGATATGGTCATGCTTACCTTTACCGATATAACGTCCCATCGGGAGAGTGAACGCCAGCTTCTGCTGAATAAGGAGGCCCTGGAGCATACCAACCGTGCAAAGGACCAGTTCCTGGCGATGATCAGCCATGAGTTCCGGACGCCGCTCAATGCGATTCTTGGCATCGTACAGCTCCAGGAGCAGGGGCATCTTCCATCGGAAGAGCTTCTTACCTTGAAGCATTCCTCAGAGCACCTTTTATTTTTAGTGGAGCGGGTGCTGGACTATTCTGCTATGGAGAATGGGGCAGTGCATATAGACCAGCGGCCCTTCAATCTTCAAGAGCTTATTGTGGACCTGTCTGCGAAATATGAGGAAAAGCTGGGCAAGAAGGGACTGGAGTTCCGCCTGACCGCTGATCAGCTTCCGAATGTGCCGGTGATCGGTGATGCCCGCCGTACTGCACAGATTATTCAGACCCTTCTCGATAATGCCGTGAAGTTCACACCTTTTGGAGTGGTCGAACTGTCCGCGCATGTCCGGCCAATGCTTGACCCGGCGAAGCTTCTCCTGATGATCAAAGTCAAGGATACCGGAATTGGCATTTCAGAGGAAGCGGGAGATGACATATTCAAGCCGTTCTTCCAATCAGACCTGTCCTCCACCAGAACATATGGCGGTCTGGGAATCGGACTGGCGTTCTCCCATAAACTCACAGAACTTTTGGGGGGGAGATTGTCGTATCAGAGCAAAAAAGGAGAAGGCACGGTGTTTACAGTAGAGCTGCCTTTTAACCTGTTGTCAGCTGATCATTCGGAAATAGAGTTTGCGGGGAAGCCGCGTCTGCTATTGGCAGAGGACAATATAGATAATCAGCATTTGTTCATTGCGTTTGTGAAAAAGATAGGCTGCCGTGTTGATGTGGCCGTAAATGGGCTGGAGGCCGTGCGCATGTTCACCGAAGGGTATTATCATATGGTCTTTATGGATATTCAAATGCCTGTCATGGATGGATATGAAGCCACTAGGCAAATCCGCCAGTGGGAGAGACAGGAAGGACTGAAGCCTGCTGCTATCGTGGCGTTGACGGCCCATGCTTTTGCCGAGCATCGTCAAGCGTCCACAGAGGCGGGCTGTGATGACTTTTTGGAGAAGCCGGTGTTTATGCAGCCGTTGTTTGAGACGATCCGGCGGTATGGTTATGCCGAGTTTAGTGAGAGTGGGGGATGAATTTATGGAATCTCCATTCCGGGTATGGATTGATGAGGACATCGCAGATCTGATCCCGGGGTATATGGGGCGCCGAAGAGAGGACTTGGCTAATCTCTCAGCCCTGCTGGAGCTAGAGGAATTCGAAGGCATTGCGTTTATCGGGCATTCGATGAAAGGCAGCGGCGGCGGGTATGGATTGTTTGCCATTTCAGAGATGGGCCGTGACCTGGAGCGGGATGGGGGGCTGCGGAACGGCGTGCTGGTTAAGAATTCTCTGGATCGGCTGGAACATTATTTGAACCATGTGGAAATTTTGATTAAGCCATGCGAACGCTAGGAAACGGGG
The DNA here is from genome assembly GCF_001909095.1 of Paenibacillus sp. P46E. Classification (NCBI taxonomy): domain Bacteria; kingdom Bacillati; phylum Bacillota; class Bacilli; order Caryophanales; family Paenibacillaceae; genus Paenibacillus; species Paenibacillus sp. P46E. The sequence goes on along the minus strand of NZ_LVYZ01000031.1, from coordinate 39,908 downwards.
AATAACGATGACTAGAGAGAAGACTGTATCTATTTTTGAATGGATATGGAAACCGTATATTAAAACTTCAGTTATTCCGTTATTACTTGTGGAGCTGGTTTTTATCGGAATTTATTTTGTGACGAATAACTGGTCGCGGGAACGGCAAGTTCTCAGCATGAAGAATGAAGTCTTCAATGAAATGCAGATTCTTGCTTCCCAGGAAGCTGCGATCATTGACGGGCAAACGCAGCGGATTCTGACAGATGTGAACCTATTTCGGGATGCGGTTTCGCATACGCTGGAGCAGGGGGCTCCGCTTGGGGAAGCTGACCGTGAACGCCTGGTTACAGATGGAGATGGGGCATATTACTCCGCAGCCGACAGTACAGCGGGTGGAGCTGCAGTTTTTTACAGCGGTGTGTATACTGTTGGCGGGGAGCAAAAAAACAAGGTGGCCAGTCTGCTGGCGCTGCAGCCTCAGATGAAGTCAATGATCGCCAGGGAAAAGCTGGCATCAGCGATCTATTTCAACAGCTTTGATTCCCTGAATGTGATCTATCCCTATATGGATGTAAAAACGCAATATCCGCCGAAAATGAATATTCCTGAATATAATTTCTATTATGAAGCTGATGAGGCTCATAATCCTGATCATAAGGCTGTCTGGACGGATGCCTATCTGGACCCGGCCGGAAATGGCTGGATGGCCTCCTGCATTGCCCCTGTCTATAACGGAGCTGTTCTGGAGGGGGTAGCCGGCATGGACGTCACCATTGACACATTCAGAAGCGAAATTCTTGGACTGGAGATTCCTTGGAACGGGCATGGATTTCTGGTAGACGATAACGGGAGTATTCTTGCCATGCCAGACCAGGTGGAGCAATTGTTTGGGATTCAGGAACTCACCTCACATCAATATACAGAGACGGTCAAGCAGGATACCTTCAAGCCGGCGGAATTCAACCTCTTTGCCCATGATGATCTCAAGACGATAACATCTGAGCTTACTTCGTCCAATCAGGGGTTAGGTGAGGTTGACCTGGGTGGACAACAGCATATTCTAGCCTGGTCTGCTGTGGAGAACACACGCTGGAAATTAATCATTCTCGCAGATGAAGACAACATTCTGGCGAATACCAACCACCTGAAGCATGAATTGTATGAAATCGGGATGTATATGGTCTTCGGACTGTTATTCTTCTACATTATTTATTTTGTGCTGCTGAACCAGCGTACGAAAAAAATGAGTAAAAGAATGTCCGAACCCCTTCAGAAGATCAATGCCATTGCACTGGACATAGGACAAGGACAATATCATCAGGAAATACCGGATATCCATGTGATTGAACTGAGGCAAACGGCTGAGATCCTGACTCAGGTCGGCCATAAATTGGGGGCATCCAATAAGGAACTAAGGGAAGCCAAAGATGCACTTGAGAGCCGCGAGGCCAATATCAATGCGATGATTCAATCTGTAGATGATATGATTTCCGAGATTGATGAGGCCGGTACGATCATTAAGATCTGGTCTGTAGACAAGAGATATGATATTAAGCTGGCGAAGAATTACGAAGGTAAGCATGTCGACACACTGTTTAATCCGCAAACCACCTTGCGTTTTATGGACCTGCTTCAAAAAATACTGGCTACAGGAGAAACAGTTGGCCTGGAATATGAGATATCTACAAGTATAGGGCCCAGATGGATGCAGGCGATGATTTCGCCGATTCATAATAAACACGAACCGGTCCGCAAAGTCGTTATGATCTCCCGCGACATTTCCGACCGGAAGATGATTGAAGAATCGATGCGCCACTCGAAAGAAAGTGCAGAGAAGGCCAACCAGGCCAAGTCTGAATTTCTGTCCAGTATGAGCCACGAATTGCGTACCCCAATGAATGCAATTCTCGGCTTTGCACAGCTTCTTGAATATGACCATACCGAGCCGCTGACGGCTTCACAGCAGGAGAATGTAGGCGAGATCATCAAGGCAGGAAAACATCTGCTTCAATTAATCAGTGAAATACTGGATTTGTCCAGAGTAGAGTCCGGCCGGCTGGCCTTAAATATAGAGACTATTCCTGTAGGCGAAATTCTGGAGGAATGTTTTTCGTGGATACAGCCTATTTGCAGTCTGAATGCGATCCAGTTCCATAACGAAGCGGTATCTATGTACGGAGAATTGATCGTATGTGACCGCATCCGTATGAAGCAGGTGTTGTTAAATATTTTATCCAATGCAGTGAAGTACAATGATAAAGACGGTTCCATCAGCGTCAAGGTTCACCCTGCTGAAGGGAACAGGCTAGCCATTGTGGTTGAAGACACGGGGATGGGAATAAGCGAAAAGGATATGAAGTTGATTTTTGAGCCCTTCCACAGGGTTCAGCAGGGCAGGCAGATTGAAGGTACGGGGATTGGCCTTACGGTCTCCAGTAGGCTGCTGGAAATGATGGGCGGAGAGATCATTGCGGAAAGTGCTGTTGGTGTCGGCAGCCGATTCGAAATATTAATTGCCAAAGCTCATCCCCATAGTGAAGAATAGGGCCGTTTCTAAAGAAACACCAAAGGGTGGCCGATGCTGATGAACGAGGGATTGCACATGTTAAACTCAGATACCCTATATCCGGAGCTATACAAACAAGGGAAAATCATGATTATTGATGATGTCCGGGCAAATACACTACTGCTCCAAAAGCTGTTTATTCTAGAAGGGTACTCGAATATCTCTGTCATTAACGAGCCGCAAAGGGCGGTTCAGGCGATCGAAGAAGAGGCTCCTTCGGTACTGCTCCTGGATTTGAATATGCCTGAGGTCAGCGGTTTTGATATTCTAATGCAGCTCAACGAGCGGAAGTCGCCCTTGTTGTCTTCCGTCATCATTATTACAGCTTATCAGGATTCGGCACTCCGACACCGTGCGTTGCGGCTGGGGGTGAGCGATTTTATAACCAAACCGTTCGATCCTGTTGAAATATTGCTTAAGGTACAGCATCTGGCAGAGGCGAATGATCAGCGCAGGCTGCAGGAAGAGCAGAACATGCGGGTAGAATTGCTTTTGCAGGAGCATATTTTTGAGCTTGAAGAGCTCCGGCAGGAGTATGTCCAGCGGATGTTTCAGACCATGAGCCAAAAGGACAATGAAACAGGAAAGCATCTGCTGCGGATCAGCAATTATGTATATGTGCTGGCAAAACGGATGGGGCTTGGGGAAGAGACTTCACTGAAGCTGAAGCTGGCAAGTGCACTGCATGATATAGGGAAGATCTCCATCCCTGACCGTATCCTGCATAAGGAAGGGAAATTAACTCCGGAAGAGTTCGAAATCATGAAAGAGCATACGACCAAAGGTGCAGAGCTCTTATCAGGCAGCCGTAACGAAATTCTTGTAATAGCGGAGAGTATTGCGCTGACTCATCATGAGAAATGGGATGGCAGGGGCTACCCGCAGGCTTTGAAGGGGGAGGGGATTCCGCTGGAAGGGCGGATCACCGCAGTATGCGATGTATTTGATGCGCTCACCTCGAAACGTCCCTACAAACCCGCATGGACTGTGGAGGACTCTATGGCAGAGCTCCAGCGGCAAAGCGGTATACATTTTGATCCAGAGGTTGTCCGGGCCTTTGTTGATGTCTATGATGAGATGATTTGGATTCGCGAGAGATGGCAGGATTGAACAGAAAGAAAGCTGGTCTGGCGACATATAGCCGCAAGCCAGCCCTGTACATATAAACAGATTAGACTACAAATTTATAGCCAATTCCCCATATGGTCTTGATCATTTTATGATCGGGATCTATTTTTTTGCGGATGTTTTTGAGATAGACGGTTACGGTGTTAATGTCCCCATTGTCTTCATAGCCCCACACGGCATTGTAAATCTGCTCTCTGCTGAGCACAAGATTCTTGTTGCGCACCATATACAGCAGAATCTCCAGTTCTTTTCCCGATAAATGAATGAGTTCTCCGCCAATAATCACTTCATAGGTTTCCCCGTTAATCGTTATATCATCAAACTGAAAGATTTTCTGGTTCGAAGCCGCAGGTTTGGCCGTGCGAAGTTCGCGCCGGAGGTGAGACTTAATACGTGCCGTCAATTCGTCCATGCTGAAGGGTTTGGTGATATAGTCATCGGCCCCCAGCTCAAGCCCGAGCACTTTGTCAATCTCGCGGTCCTTAGCGCTTAGCAGCAGAATGGGGGCGCTTACGAGGTCGCGGATCGCCTTACAAATATCGAGTCCGTTCATGGAAGGCATTACAATATCCAGAACGATTAGCGAAAAAGAATGAAGCTTAACCAGCCGGATTACTTCTTCACCCTCTGAGACCGGAAACACCTCATAGCCTTCCAGTTCCAGACGCTTTTTCAGAAGAATAAGGATATCTCGGTCATCGTCCACTACAAGGATTTTAGGCTTATTCATAAAGGGATAACCTCCACAGCGATGCTCATATCTATGATTTTATCACATCTTCTCTATAAATTTTTATATTTGAATCACTTTATCACTAGATTTGTTTGATAAAACTAGGTTGTACAGCAATAAGGGGTGGTCCCCCGGGAGATGTGGTGATCGCACATGGATATGAACCAGTTTTTGGAAGTGTATATGGAAGAAGCCGATGAGCAGATTCAAATCATGGAGGAAAAAATGCTCCTGCTTGAACAGGGGAGCTGCGATGCCGAAACGATACAATCTCTATTCAGAGCAGCACATACCCTCAAAGGTTCTTCAGCAGCCATGGGGTTTGACCTTATTAAGAACGTAACGCATGAAATGGAATCTTTACTGGATCTGATCCGGAATAATCAACTGGATGTGACCCTTGAACTGGTAGAGCTGCTCATTGATAGTCTGGATATCATCAAGCTTCTCAAGGAGGAGTTGTCCTCGGGTTCCGGTGAAACGGTCATTGACGGGATTTTGTCCAGAATTGCATATTTCCGGATTCATGGCTCAGCATCTGACTCTAGCATGGAGGCATTGCCAGAACCCTTTAAGCTTCATCCGCTATCACTGACACTGGATGAGCGTTACCGCTGTCTGGAGGCGCAGGAGCAGGGAAAGGCTATTCTGGAGGTTGGTATCGAGCTGGTGCAGGATTGTCAGATGAAAGCTGCCCGGGCAGCGATTATTCATCAACGTATTGCCGATCTTACCGATATTGTGAACATGAGTCCTCTGATGGACGAGTCGGCTGCGGAGCAGAATGAGGTTCAATTCCAATCGCTCCAATTCCTTTTGATCTCCGACTTAACGGACCATGAGCTGCAGAAGAAAATCGCTTCACTGGTTGAGGTGGCGGAGGTCCGCATTCAGAACATGGAGCTGGAGGAGCCAGGGGGGATTTCTTCTGCTATAGTTCCTGAAACAGACGGAGAGCCTGCTTCAGATGAGATAGTCTCCCCGCTTACAACAGATAGCGCTTTACCTGCCCTTGTCCAGCCGGTAGATAAGAAAAAGACGCGCTCCATCCGGGTAGATGTGGAGAGACTGGAGCATCTGATGAATCTGGTGGGAGAGCTGCTGATTGACCAAGTAGGCATCAAACAGGCTGGCCGGATGCTGAATTTGCGGTATCGCGGAGATGAGGAATGCAGCAAGCTGGCCGGGCAAACCGATCATCTGGGCCGGGTTATCCATGAATTGCAGGAGCAGGTGATGAAGATCAGAATGCTGTCCGCAGAGCAATTATTCAGCCGGATGCCCCGTATTGTAAGGGATCTGTCCAAGCCGGATTTATTTTTGAAAAAGATAAATTTGCTCATTCAGGCTTTACGCAGGTCGTATCCACTACGGTACAAACAGCCAGAATCGCCGAATGCCCGATCCAGATTGAAGCGCGGGTGAAGCATATCCGTATTCCAGAGGATTCACCGCATTTTGCTATTGTCGAAACGCAAAGCACACAGGTACATGTCCATAAGGAACTGGTTGCTGGCGAACATCATATTCATCCGGCAAGCTGGAACCCGCTGATCTACAATTTCCGCCATTACTTTGGATTAAGTGCAGAACTTGGTAAATCATACCGGTCGGAGAAGTGAAAATTAACAGGGTTAAAGTTCACGTACGGGCGAGATGCCGCTGCTCTTCTTGGCAATCTCTCTGCGCACAACCGGGGCTACCTCAGTAGCCAGCAGTTCAATCGCCGTAGCCACCTTATTGAAGGGAATGCCGCCGATATCCAATTGGGTCATGAAGCGGTTGTGGCCGAACAGCTCGTGCTGGTAGAGGATCTTCTCAATAATCTGCTGCGGGCTGCCGACTGCCAGAGTGTTGACCGGAGATACGAAGTGACCAAAATCGCTGCGGGAGACGCGGTATTCCGGGTTACGGCTTGGACTGATGGCATTGCGGTAGCTGTAATAATAAGGATAATACTCGTCCAGCGCCTGTTGTGATGTCTTGGCAATGTAGCCATGGCTGGTGATGGCGATCTTCAGGTCTGCTGCTGAATGACCGGCTGCAACCCCGCTCCGCCGGTAAGTATCGGCAAGATTCTGGAAAGGCTCCGGACTGCCGCTAAGAATGGCGACGGCCATGCCTATACCAAGACGTCCAGCCTGTTCAGCGCTTTCGGCGGAGCCCCCGATGCCAATCCAGAGCGGAAGCTTCTGCTGCAGGGGACGCGGGGCGATCTCGGCATTGTGCAGCGGGGATCTGAAATGCCCTTTCCAATTCATGACTTCCTGCTGATTGAGCTGCAGCAGCAGCTCCAGATTCTCGGTAAAGAGCTGTTTGTAGTCTTCCAGTTCATAGCCGAACAGCGGGAAGGATTCCAGGAATGCCCCCCGTCCGGAGATGATTTCTGCGCGTCCGCCGGACAGCAAGTCAAGGGAAGCAAAATCCTCAAACACCCGCACCGGGTCAGTAGTGCTTAGCACGGTAGTTGCGCTGGTCAGCTTGATCCGCTTGGTCACTTGGGAGATGGCGGCGAGCACAACGGGTACAGAGGAGATCACAAAGTCCAGCCGGTGATGTTCACCCACCCCGAATACATCAAGCCCCGCTTCATCAGCAAGCTTGGCGGCCTCGATGACTTCATTCATACGCTGCTGAGGGCTGATCCGCTGCCCTGTGTGGCAGTCGGTTACAATATCCCCCAAGGTGTAAATGCCAAATTCAAATTCCGGTAAGGTTTCTTCTATAGTATTGTTGTCCATCGTTCAAACCCCTTGTTTTTAAGTATTATGTTTTCCTATCCGATGTAAGGAAGAATATAAGTTATTGTAACACAATAACTTACAAAATGTAAGTACATGAGTGTAAGTTTGCAGCTGTATTGGAATTCATGATTTTGCTTAGGATTAGTGTATTGGATTTTTCCGTTTTCATCCATGAACTGCTGCTGTTCTGGGTTTGATTTAAATTTTTCGTGAAAAGGTGATCCAAAAATATAAACTCTGCGATTCATTAGACTAAGCAAGATTTAGCGCATGCGCTGATGAGAGAGAGTTTCTCCAATTTGGCCCCTTTACATGAGCCCAGGCTCACCCCATTCCAAGGAGGTAAGAAGATGAAGCTGAAGAAATTGCTAGCCCCTGTACTTAGTTTGTCCCTGATGCTGCCGGTGATGGCGAGTGCGGCAGCCGCCCCGCCTCAAGCTGTTGTGGATACCCCGGCCGCCCAGCTCAGAGCGAGTCTTGACTACCTGCTGTCCGAGCATTTCACCCTTGCAGTTACTGCAATGACCAAAGCCTATGACGGTTCCAGAGATGCTGCCGCCGCTTATCAGGCACTGGACCAGAATGCGCTGGACATGCAGCCGGCGATTACCTCGCTCTACGGCGAAGCCGGAGGTACGGAATTTGAACGGATCTTCCGCCAACATAACAAATATACGGATGATTTGGTTAAAGCCGTCAAAGCAAATGACACCGCTGCCCGTCAAAAGGCAGAGCAGGAGGTTCAGGGCTTCGTCACAGAGTTTGCTGCTTTTCTGAGTACCGCAACTGCCAGCAAACTTCCGCAAACAGCGGCAGAAGAAGCAATCCGCAGTCATGAAAATCATGTACAGCAGGTATTGGATGCTTATGTAGCCGGTGATTATAACAAGGCTTATACGACCTATCGCACAGGTTTTCAGGAAATGTTCACGATCAGCAAGGTGTTGTCTACAGCAATTGCCACGCAAATGCCGGATAAATTCCAGAACACCCGTCCGGATACCAAGGCTGCTGACCTCCGTTCAGCGCTGAACAGTGTAGCTGCTGAGCATTTTGCGCTCTCAGTACTGGAAATGCAGAAGCAATTCGACGGCAAAGCCGACTACCAGGCTCTCATTAACGCCGAAGCGGGCAACACCGCTGATTTCAAAGCGGCTGTTGCCTCGATCTACGGTGCTGCTGGCGGGGATGCTTTTGAACAGATTTGGGTGGGCAACCATATCACTGCCCAAAGCGATTATGTGAATGCGGTGAAGAACAATGATGCTGCCGCGCGTGCAGCCGTTCTGGCACGGATCGACGGCTTCACTATGGAACTGGGCAAATTTCTGGGTACTGCAACGGCCGGGAAGCTGCCGGCAAGTGCGGCACAGACTGCACTGAAGGCCCATGAAGGCCAGGTGCAGAGCACGTTGGACCAGTATGCAGCCGGAGATTATACGGCTTCGTATACCACAAACCGTGCAGGCTATAAAACGATGTTCGGCGTAGGATTGGCCCTGTCGGGAGCGATTGTCGCACAGTTCAACGACAAGTTCCAGGAAGCGGCAGTTCCGGCCGGCATGACCACGGTATGGATGAAGCTGAACAGCAAAGAACTGAATATTAACGGAATCGTAACGATGATGGATACAAGGCCTTCGAATATGAGTGGTACCACATATATCCCGCTGCGTTACCTTGGTGAGGGCATTGGAGCAAAAGTGAAATATGATCACCAGACCCGCACCGTATGGGTAATGGCAGGCAGTGATACGTTGAAGTTCTGGATTGACAGCAATGTAATGGAAGTCAATGGTATGCAAAAGTCTGTCGGCGCCAAAGTCATCATTAACAAAGACGGCAGAACGATGGTTCCCCTTCGCTTTATTGCTGAACTTCTGCAATGGAATGTGACCTGGAACCAGACGGAAGGTCTGATTACGCTGATGAAAGAGATGTAAAACAAAGGAGGAAATCCTCCTAAACGACTCTCCTAGCCCGGATGTGCGTGAACCTGTTCAGCTTGCTGCTGGGAGGCGCATGGCCTTCGGGCTTTTTTTTTGCCGCCAAGGAAGATATGATAAGCTTTAGGACAAGCCATGCGAAGTTTACGGGAGGCATTATGGAACAGCAAGGGATTTGGGCAATAAGTATTTTTCTGCTTACATATGGGCTGATTATTTCGGAGAAGGTTCACCGCACGATTGTGGCGATGCTGGGAGCCTTGATTATGGTTGGGGTAGGCATTGTCTCGCAGGAAACAGCGCTGGAGCATATTGATTTCAATACGCTTGGCCTGCTGGTAGGAATGATGATGATGGTGGGTATTACTGCCGAGACCGGCTTGTTCAGTTATGTGGCGGTAAAGGCAGCCAAGGTGGCCAAGGGTGAGCCTAGGCGAATATTAGTGGCACTGGTAGTGGTGACTGCACTGGCCTCGGCGTTTCTTGATAATGTGACCACGGTTCTGCTCATGGTGCCGATTACCTTCAGCATTACGAGACAGCTGCGAATTAATCCAATACCGTTTCTGCTATCGCAGATCGTTGCCTCGAACGTGGGCGGAACGGCGACGTTGATTGGAGACCCGCCGAATATTATGATCGGCAGCGCCGTGAAAGAACTGACGTTCATGGCGTTTATTAACAACCTCACTCCAGTGATCCTGATTATCATTCTGGCATATTTGCCGCTGTTCCTGCTCATGTTCGGCAAGCAGCTCAAGACCTCACCCGAGCTGCAGCAGAGGGTCATGGAGATGGATGAACATGCGATGCTTAAGGACCGCAAGCTGCTGCGTAAGTGTCTGTGGGTACTGGGACTGACCATTCTGGGCTTCTTCCTGCATCAGTCGATACATCTGGAGTCGGCAACAGTGGCGCTGGCTGGAGCTTTTGTACTGCTTCTTCTGACTGGGGGAGAAAAGATGCTGCTAAAGGCTTTTAAGAGTGTGGAATGGATTACGATATTTTTCTTTATCGGTCTGTTTGTGCTCGTGTCCGGTCTGGTGGAGACGGGGGTAATCGCAGAATTGGCAGGCAAAGCGATGGAGCTTACCGGCGGGAATCTGGTGGCCAGCTCGATGCTGATCTTATGGCTAAGCGCGCTAGCCTCGGCTTTTCTGGACAACATTCCTTTTGTCGCAACGATGATTCCTCTGATTCAGGAGATGGGAACGCTGGGTATCCATAACCTGGAGCCTTTATGGTGGAGTCTCGCACTCGGGGCATGCCTGGGAGGGAATGGGACGTTAATCGGCGCAAGTGCGAATCTTATTGTAGCAGGCCTTGCGGCAAAAGAAGGACATCCGATCACCTTCATGCGATATTTGAAATTCGGCTTTCCTCTGATGCTGCTGTCGATTGTAATCTCAAGCGTGTATATCTATCTGAGGTATCTGATCTAACCTTTGCCATTTAATTAGTATTCCAACTGATCTGGTTAATTTTACTGTATACGCAGAAGCTGGATAATATTATACTTAAGAGAACTGGCCATTTCTTTCAGCAGGCGGAGTTCTCCCCACACTAACAAACACATACACAAAAAATAATGCTGGGGGAAATTGAATGAGCACTACGGAACTTACTAGCCAACTATCCAGTTATACAGGAAGACTGCTTCGGGAGCGTTTCGGGAAAGGACCCGAGTCTATACATGCATCTATTGGGAAGCAATGCATAGCCCTGCATATACGTAATTTTATCGGGCCTGTGGAGCGGTTTCTGCTGAACAAGGAAGAGGAGCAGGCTTTCCGGTACACACGTGAACTTTTAATGAAATCGCTGCTTCCGGAGCTTTCAGCGTACCTGAAGGACATGATGGCTATTGAGGTCGGCGAGCTTTTTTATGATTGGGGGATACATAACGCTTCAGGAATGATCGTTGCGCTCACCAAGCAGGATGGAGCAGAGATTGACGATTATGCTGGACGGGATGAGGTTCATGCCCAAATTAACGAAGTAAGCAGAAAGGTGCAGAAGGAACCGGTACATACCGATTCCTGGTGGCTGGGCCCCCGCACCCTGATTATTAAGCGTGAAGGTATTCTGATTCCTTTGGAGAAGGAATTAATTGGCCTTGGTTATGAGAACACGCTCAAAACAACCAAACGCAAGATGGAAAAACGATACTTGGAGGATACCACCACGATTGCGCCGATGCTTGGCAAAGAGCTTGCCGACATTTATGTGGATTGGGATTTCGACAAAGATACCAGCGTAATAGCCTATACTTTTCTATAATCACCATCATATGAGGCGGAAATGAGTCGGACATGAGAATGAGCCGAACATGAGCCGGAGAAGGGGGATTTATCCCCTTTCTTCGGCTTTTTATTTTTTTTCTGCTGTTTCATAGGGGGAGTTACGCTGGACATTTAGGGGGACATGCTGGTGGAATATAAGCAGACAGTGCTGTACGTGGAAGATAATCAACTCAATATGGCTTTAATGCATCATATCTTCAAAAAAAATCTGCCCTCCGTACTTCTGCTGAAAGCTGAGACGGCAGCGCTGGGTCTACAGATCGCCCGGCAGACACTGCCGGATCTGATTATTCTGGATATTGGCCTGCCCGACCTGAATGGATATGAAGCGCTGGACCGGCTGCAAAATGATGAATTAACAAGTCTGATACCGGTGCTGGCGATCAGCGCCTTTGCCCAGAGATCTGATATCGAACGGGCTCAGAATGCAGGATTTTCCGGTTATATGACCAAGCCGTTTCAGGTTAAAGCCCTTACTGAGGCTGTGGAGAAGCTTTTAGCCGGGATTGACTGATGCTGCACACAATTCAGGGGAGAAGGAATGGATCAGCGATAGGTGGAGAACTGGGGAGGACTCTGCCCTGAAGACCGGTTTTGTTCAACTGAACCAGCTTAGATTACCATTTGACATTCACCCGATAATACAAGATATTAATACTGAAGATTTTAACTAAAATTCTTGCGTTTGATACTCCACAAACGGGCGGTGAAATTACATGTCAAAACAACATGCAGAAGCGTATTCCCACTTTGGATATGCATGCAGAACGGGAGTGGTTGGAGTAGCTTTCCTTTCCATGGACGAGCATTGGACCAGCGTAAATCCGGCGGTAACCTCGCTGCTCGGGTTTACGGAGGAACAGCTCCTGGGACAGCATTTCAGAGAGCTTCTATACGGGGATTCACTAGGGAAATATATAAAGATGGCAGGTGCTCTAGACGCTGGAGAGGCACCCTTTTTGGAATGCGAAATTAACTTATCCGCCGCCTCCGGATCACCGGTGCCGGTGCTGCTCCATATGACGCTTGTGAGTGATCCCCCGACAGGGAAAAAACTGTATTATCTGCTGCATTTGGCGGAGCTGGCTGCTGTAGATAAAAGTGATGAGCTGAGTTCTCCTGCGGACATGCTATATAAACAGATTGTGGCCAATATTTCCGATGTGGTCTATTTTGCAACACCGGACAGTATTTGCAGGTACTGCTCGCCTTCGGTAAGGGAGGTGCTCGGCTACGATCCCGAACAGCTGGTGGGCCGGGATATCCGCGGGCTGATCCATCCTGATGATCTTAAGGGGCTTGATTTCCCTGAATCTCAAGATTATCAGAGGGTTCAGATCCGGATTCAACATGCCGACGGCCGCTATTTGTGGATTGAGTTCACCCTTCGCCTGATTGAGGAAGAGGGATCTCAGCACAGCGTACTCGCTGTCGGACGGGATGTGACGGAACGCAGGATTGTGGAACAGAAGCTGCAGGAATCCGTCGAAAGATATACATCCCTTAAAAAGTATAACCATGATGCGATTATTTCCCTTGACCTTGAGGGTAGAATTATTAACGGGAATGAGAAAGCCTGCCAGCTTACCGGCTTCAGCATTCCGGAGCTGGTTGGTATGAATGTGGGCCGGATTATCGGGGAAGACCATCTGGAGGAAGTGATCACTTACCCCCAAAAAGATAGTTCTGCTGAGGTGAACATCAGCCATATCTGGCATCGGGAGGGGCATTCTGTTGAGGTGCTGACGACTATTGCCCCGATTATTATCAATAACATCACAGTAGGATTCTATATTATCGTTAAGGATATTACCGAACAGAAGAAGCTGCTGATTGCCAAAGAGTCCGCCGAAAAAACAAACCGCGCCAAAAGCGAGTTTCTGGCGATGATGAGCCATGAGATTCGTACGCCCATGAACGGTGTTATCGGGATGACGGACCTGCTGCTGGATATGTGTGAGCCGGGTTCACAGCAAAGAGAGTATTTGGATATCATCCGTCAAAGCGGCGATACCTTGCTAGCAATCATTAATGATGTGCTGGACTTCTCCAAAATCGAGGCAGGCAAAACCGTTCTTCATGAAGAGCCGTTTATGCTGATGGCCTGTGTAGATTCTGTGCTTGAGCTGCTGCAGCATAAAGCGGACAAGAAAGACCTGAAGATTGACATGGACATCGGCCCGGACGTACCGCACCATCTGATTGGTGACGGTGACAGGCTGAAGCAGATCCTGCTTAATTTGGTGGGGAATGCCGTGAAGTTTACTTACAGCGGAGGGATAAAGGTAAGGCTAAGGACAGCAGCAAGAGCCGAGGGAAAGGTGACGCTGGAATTCACAGTGGCCGATACCGGTATTGGAATTCCCGAGAGTTCCCGCAGCCGGCTGTTTGAGCCCTTTTATCAGCTTGATCATTTCATGAACCGGCGCCATGAGGGGACAGGATTGGGACTAGCCATTACCAAGCAGCTCGTGGAACTGATGGGTGGCACAATCGCTCTGGATACTTCAGTGGAGTCAGGATCATCCTTTGTGTTCACAGTCGTGCTGTATGAAGAAACAGACAGACAGACTGGTACAGAGACTGGCAAAGAAGGGACTGAACCGCTTTCGGGCGAACATCCCTTGCGGATTCTCGTGGCTGAAGACAATGAGATCAATCAGATCGTATTGCGTAAAATTCTGGAGAAGCGCGGGTATTCCGTTGATGTTGCGGGAGACGGGCATCAGGTCATGCAGATGGTCCGCGGGAAGAGCTACGATCTTATATTTATGGATGTGCAAATGCCGCGAATGAATGGTCTGGAAGCCACACAGGCGATCAAAGAAATGCTGCCGCCGGAGAAGCAGCCGGTCATCATTGCCGTTACTGCCAATGCGCTCAAGGGAGACCGCGAGTTATGCCTGGCTGCCGGAATGGATGAATATATCAGCAAGCCGCTGAGAAGTGAGACGGTAAGCGCAATGGTAGGTAAATTTTTCTGAAGCAGGGCTGCGGAACCGTATGCAATCCATTATACTGCGTTAAAGCTGAGATGCGGTGAACGGATATCTTGCATGTGTTATCTATTTTGTTTAAGATAGCAGAAACTGGTACAAAAGTGTTGCCAGCCATAATGAAATGATGATGACGAAGAGAGTAAGCGTGAGAAACGGATCTTAACAGGGAAGGCGTGCCGGAGACTGAGAGCACCCTCAAGAGACGATTTGCGCTGAAGTTCACTTCCGAGTTGGCCCCTGAAGTACACTGCTGCAGCAGGTATGTGTAGGATGGCCCGCGCTCCGCGTTACCGGGTATAAGACAGAGTTGATTCCAGCCTGGCTTGAAGGTGTTTTTTGCCAGAGCCTCAGATTGGATTGAATTCTAAATTAGGGTGGTACCACGGCTCCTCGTCCCTTGCGACGGGGGGCCTTTTTGCGTTCATATTCTAAATTCAGCTGACAAGAAGGAGTGGAAGGTAATGAGCAACGCGGAACTTAATGGGCTGAGAGCCCGCCTGGATGAGATCAATGGACAACTGCTGGAGCTAATCTCCGAGCGGGCCCAGGTCGTGCAGGAAATTGGAGCGGTAAAAGAAAAACAGGGTGTGCCAAAGTTCGATCCCGAACGGGAAAAACAGATGCTGGAGAAGCTGGTGGCAAGCAATAAAGGTCCTTTCACAAGCGGAACGATCCGCACCCTTTTCAAGCAGATTTTCTCCGCATCTCTTGATCTGCAAAGTACGGAGCATAAGAAATCGCTGCTGGTGGCCCGGAAAAATCACGCGGAGGATACGGTTATCGTTCTGCCGGGTAATGTTACAGTCGGCGGATTATCATCGTTGATGGTGGCAGGTCCTTGCTCCGTGGAGAGTGAACTGCAGACCCGTACCGTTGCTGCCGCTTTGCAGAAGGCTGGTGTAAAGGTAATGCGCGGCGGAGCCTTCAAACCCCGTACCTCCCCTTATGATTTCCAGGGACTTGGAATGGATGGCCTGAGAATTCTGCGGGAAGCAGCTACGGAGTACGGTCTTCTCACCATTAGTGAAATTGTAGACCCCCGCCATATTGAAGAGGCCCTTGATTATGTGGATGTGATTCAGGTTGGCGCACGGAATATGCATAACTTCGAACTGCTCAAAGCAGTAGGCGAAGTGAACAAACCAGTGCTGCTGAAGCGCGGACTATCTGCTACGCTGGACGAATTCATTCATGCGGCGGAATATATTATGTCCCGGGGCAATATGGAAATTATGCTGATTGAACGCGGTATCCGCACCTATGAGAAGGCGACCCGCAATACGCTCGATATTTCAGCCGTGCCGATTCTCAAGCAGGAATGCCATTTGCCGGTGCTGGTCGATGTGACCCATTCAACCGGACGCAAGGACATTCTGATCCCTTGTGCTAAAGCTGCTCTCGCTGCTGGAGCCGACGGCATCATGGTGGAAGTGCATCCTGATCCGGCTACTGCGTTGTCCGATGCCGCACAGCAGCTGAACATTGAGGAGTTCAATACGTTCTTCAATGAAGTCAAAGCTTCCGGGTTATACCGGTAAAACGCCGTATCTGTTAGACTTGAAAAATTTGAATATATAGAATTTGGACGGATAGTGTAGTTAAGACGAGGATAACGTAATAAACAACGCTTACAAGAGCAGATTGAACTTTTGTGGAGGTTATGGAGGGTCAGGTACAATAAGTAGCATTGGAGCTGCACCGGACCGGGGCTTATACAGAAAGTGCCTCATCCCATAACAGTCACAGGAGGAACAAAAGATTTGAAGCAGCTTAGTTTGAAGAATGTGTGGTTTTTGAACACGAGGAACGATATTTTGTCAGGGATGACGGTGGCTATTGCCCTGATCCCGGAAGCGATTGCCTTTTCTATACTTGCGGGAGTCAGTCCCATGGTAGGCTTGTACGCTTCGTTCTGCATTGCGGTGGTTACGGCATTTGCGGGTGGAAGGCCTGGTATGATTTCGGCAGCTACGGGAGCTATGGCTCTTTTGGTCGGTAGCCTGGTGTTGAACCATGGTATAGAGTATTTGTTTGCAGCTACCGTACTGGCCGGAATCATTCAAATCCTCATGGGGATGCTGAAGCTTGGGAGATTTATTACCTTTTTGCCGCAGCCGGTGATGACCGGTTTTGTGAATGCGCTGGCGATTCTGATTTTTATGGCGCAGTTGACGCATTTCAGCGGACAAGGGTGGGTAATGTATGCCCTGGTGGCACTCACGCTGCTTATTATCTATACGGTTCCCCGTTTCACTAAGGCGGTGCCTTCGGCGCTAGTTGCGATTATTGTGGTGTCCGTGCTCAGCATTGTTCTGGATCTGGATGTGAGAACCGTAGGTGATATGGGAGAGATCACGTCGGCTTTGCCAGTGTTCCACCTGCCGGCGCTTCCATTTACCCTGGATACGCTGCTGATTATTTTGCCTTATTCGCTGTCGCTTGCCGTAGTAGGACTGCTGGAGTCATTGATGACCGCGACCCTGATTGACGATATTACCGGCACCGGGAGCGATAAGAACCGTGAAGCAAAGGGTCAGGGTCTCGCGAACATAGTCACCGGCTTCTTCGGGGGCATGGCTGGCTGCGCGATGATCGGCCAATCTATGGTGAATATGAAATCGGGCGGCCGCAGCCGGCTGTCGACCCTGGTGTCCGGGATTTTTCTGCTGTTCCTGATTCTGGTCCTGGGCGATGTGGTGAAGCAGATTCCCATGGGCGCTCTGGTCGGGGTGATGTTCATGGTATCCATCAGTACCTTTGAATGGAAATCACTAACTTCATTGACGAAGGTTCCGTTAAGCGATGCTCTGGTTATGCTCGTCACCGTGGTTACGGTGGTTGTCACTGATAATCTCTCGATTGGTGTATTGTTCGGTGTCCTGCTCAGTGCCCTTACCTTTGCCTGGAAAATCGCCTCCATCCGTATGACTATTCATACAGCGGCGGTCTCTACCCGGTATACGGTGCATGGTCAGCTGTTCTTCGGCACAACAAGCCAATTCATCCATCATTTCATGGTGGACAGCGATCCGGAGCAGATTATTATTGATTTCACCCATTCGCATGTATGGGATCAGTCCGCAGTAGATGCAATGGCCAAGATCATATCCAAGTATCAAGACATTGGCAAGACAGTAACCATTACCGGTTTGAATGAACAAAGCGCTCTGCTGGTAAAGCGGATCGGATTGTCGCCTCTGGCGGTCATTAAATAAATAATGTTAATTTTAGAGGTTTTCTCCAATGCGGGCTACCTGGCTGCAGAGAAGGCTTCTTTTTTATCTTTTGAACGGAAAAAGGATTTTCAAAAAAGTTGTCGAAATTTTCCGGTAGAGGGACATTTGTCATTGCAAAAACAGGAATGCCCTACTTTATTAATGCGATTGCCAT
The DNA here is from genome assembly GCF_001909095.1 of Paenibacillus sp. P46E. Lineage (NCBI taxonomy): Bacteria > Bacillati > Bacillota > Bacilli > Caryophanales > Paenibacillaceae > Paenibacillus > Paenibacillus sp. P46E. Next base: position 22,117 of record NZ_LVYZ01000031.1, on the reverse strand, counting down.
GCGCGAAAGGGAAGGCCTCTATGTTTTCTTTTATCGGAAAAAGACTCATTGCCCGCATCTTCTGTATCATGACCGCAGTCATCATCTGTATCGCGGCAGGGAACATAGCCATTCAATGGGTGAATACCGGCTCGACTGTGAAAGGTACGATCAGCAGCTACAACATGAAGATTGCCAGTCAATATGTAGCGCAGATTAATGCCGGACGCTATAACCATTTTTTGGCCGATCCGCACGAGACAGATCTGTATTGGTCACTCCGGGAGGAGCTTGATCAGTTCCGCAAGTCGATTGGCGCCCGGTATGTATACTTTGTCAGGCTTGATGAGGCGAATCAGCCGCTGCTGATGATTGACGGCAGACCAAAGGGAGACCCGCTGGCCTCGCCGATCAATGAGAAGACGGATATGCCGGCAGCTGCGATCAAGGCAGTACTGGCCGGAGAGAGCGCAAGCACACCACTGATCAAGAGCCCCGAATACGGGGATTATATATCGGCATTTGCTCCAATGAAGGATGATCAGGGGAAATGGGTCGGGGCTTTGGGTATTGATACGGATGTCGCTGTCCTCAGCTCCTTGACCCGCGATGTTCTGTTCCAAAGCCTGCCGCTCTACGGCATCATCCTGTTCCTGTCCTTAGCGGCACTGGGCGTCATGGTCTGGTTCATCTCCCGGGCTTTGCGCCCGCTGCGCACCATTACGGAAAGTGCCGGCTTCATGGCTGAAGGAGATCTGGCAGAAGCGGCCCGGATACTGCATGCCCATCCGGTGAAGTCCCGGGATGAGATCGGAACGGCTTATCGGGTCATGCTCCGGATGTCAGAGGATCTGAACGCCAGGGTCAAGGGGATGGTGTCTAACGTCTCTGCGACCTCCGATTATCTGTATGGTACCTCTGAGACATTTGCCCGGAATGCCGATGATGTACTGCGGATGAGTGAGACGGTCAACGGCAAAATAGGGGATATCTATGCCGGTGCAAGCTCACAGACGGAGGGGGCGCAGAGCAGCGCCATGGCAATGGATGAGATGGCGCAAGGCATTTCGCGTATTTCGGCATCGGCGGCCTTCGTCTCCGAATCCGCGGTCAAAGCGCTGGATATTGTGGAGTCCTCCCAGGCATCCATGAATCAGATGAACCGGCAAATGAAGTCGATCTCTGAATCCACCGGGGAGACCCTGGATATGGCACTGCTGCTGCAAGGCTATGCGGATGAAATCGAGGGGGCGCTGGCTGCAATAAGACAGTTCGCGGACCAGACCAAGCTTTTGGCGCTGAATGCTTCGATTGAAGCAGCGCGTGCAGGAGAACATGGACGGGGCTTCACCGTCGTAGCCGGTGAAGTGCGGAAGCTTGCCGAGGGTTCTGCCGCTTCAGTGGAGCAGGTCGCCGATTTATTGATTCATATCGGTAAAGCGTCGGCAAGCATTAGTACGCAGATGACGGATGCCTCCAGGGAAGTCAAGGAGGGGACTCGAATGTCTGCCGAAGCGGAAACGGCCTTGCTGCAAGCTTCCGCCGCCTTTCGTGAGGTGGCTGAGCAGATCATTGATGTATCGGCAACCACAGAACAGTTGTCCGCAGGTTCAGAAGAAGTGGCTGCAACGGTAGGCAGCATGGCTTATATTGCCAGCGGCGTATCGGATCAGACCCGGCAGATCCGGGAGCTGACCGATCTTCAATTGGAGAAAATCAAAGAGATATACAAGGCTTCAATGGTGATCAGCGCGAATACGAATGATATGCGGGAAGCCATCCGGCAGGTGAAAGTATAGGCAAAGTCTTGTTACTATGTATAGACTAAATGGACATACGCCCTCTCAGCTTTCCAAAGTGCCCTACTATTGGTATGATTACAAGGAATGCGAACGTCTACTACCGATTATCATGGAGGAATTAATAATGAGCGAAAACACATTATCCGGGATCATTGACCATACGCTGCTGAAGGCGGATGCCCGTAAAGAAGATATCATCAAGCTGGCGGAAGAGGCCAAAACCTATACATTCGCTTCAGTTTGCGTAAATCCGGCATGGGTTGCTACTGCCTACGAGGTGTTGAAGGACACGCCTGAAGTGAAGGTCTGCACGGTTATCGGGTTCCCGCTGGGCGCTTCGACACCGGAAACCAAGGCATTTGAGACTACGAACGCGATTTCGAACGGTGCGGGAGAAGTGGACATGGTCATCAACATCGGAGCATTGAAGGATGGTGACAATGAACTGGTGAAGCGGGATATCGCTGCAGTAGTCGATGCAGCACGCGGTAAAGCACTGACCAAAGTGATTATTGAGACCTGCCTGCTTACAGATGAAGAGAAAATCCGCGCCTGCAAGCTCGCCGTAGAAGCCGGAGCTGATTTCGTGAAAACTTCGACCGGATTCTCCACAGGCGGTGCGACTAAGGAAGATATTGCATTGATGCGTGCGACTGTAGGTCCTGATATCGGTGTTAAGGCTTCCGGCGGTGTGCGCAGCGCAGAAGATGCGCTGGTTATGGTTGGAGCAGGCGCAACCCGTATCGGCACCAGCGGCGGAGTGGCTATTGCCAAAGGCGAACAGAGCCAGAGCAACTATTAATTGTATTTAGTATCAAAAAAAGCGGCTGCGGCGTCATTGTATCAGGGACGCTGCAGCCATTTTTTTATGAGATGAGAAATAAGCGGATTTCTCTAGGAAATGAGAAGGTGGAGAAGAGGCTATTGACGAAGATGAATTACCCTGTTATTGAAACAGATAGACTGAGGTTAAGAGTACTTACGCTGGAAGATAATGAGGCTGTATTCCAGCATTTCTCGGATGAAGAAGTAACGCGCTATATGGATATTCTGCCCTGCCGGGATATTGCCGAAGCTGATGAAATAATCCAGTTTCACATCGACGATTCGGGCTGCCGCTGGGGAATATTCGATAAGCAGCAGGAGCGAATGGCGGGAACCTGCGGATATCATTGCTGGAGAACTGAACCCTCAGGCACAGCGGAAATTGGCTACGATCTGTCCAGAGCCTTCTGGGGCAAGGGTCTGATGACGGAAGCACTTAATCCGGTGATCCAATTTGGATTTGAACAGATGGGGCTTGAGGTCATCGAAGCTACAGTTGATCCCGGAAATGACAGATCCATACGCCTGCTGATGGCGTTGGGGTTCTCTAGAGAGGCCGAGCTTGTGGACAATCTGGTATATTTCTATTTGCGGCGAAATCAATTAACCGGATGACTACTTTTGCCGCTTACGCAGCTTCATCAGAAGATGGAATTCCGAAGGAGAGCCTTAAGTATGGCTTCGATAAATTTGAGAGCGCTTACCAAGGCGGGCTGCTGCGGATCACAGTTTTTCTCAACTGAATAAAACACATTGGAATAATGAGATATTTTTCTTCCCAAATAACATGGTTTGTGAGAGAATAGGAACAATTCTTAGTTGTTAAGGTTTACCATCACACAGATCAAGGGAGGAAAACCCATTGTCAGAAGACCGCAAGCTGTCATTTGAAACGTTAGCCGTGCATGCAGGCCAGGAGATTGATCCCACTACCTTCGCACGTGCAGTGCCGCTCTACCAGACCACGTCCTACGGATTCCGGGATGCCGAGCATGCCGCCAATTTGTTCGCTCTGAAGGAGTTCGGCAACATCTATACCCGTCTGATGAATCCGACCACCGATGTTTTCGAGCAGCGTATTGCTGCCCTGGAAGGCGGGGCGGGTGCGCTTGCGACAGCTTCCGGGTCAGCGGCAATTTCTTTTTCCATCCTTAATATTGCCGGGGCCGGAGATGAGATTGTCTCTTCTGCCAGCCTGTATGGCGGTACTTATAATTTGTTCTCCACTACACTTCCTAAGCTGGGAATCAAGGTGCACTTTGTGGATTCCGATGATCCGGAGAACTTCCGCAGTGCGATTACGGACAAGACAAAGGCCCTGTACGCCGAAACCATCGGCAATCCGCAGGGGAATGTGCTGGATATCGAAGCAGTGGCGGCTATCGCCCATGAGCATGGAATCCCGCTGATTGTGGACAATACGTTCCCAAGTCCGTACTTGCTTCGTCCTATTGAATTTGGTGCAGATATTGTTGTCCATTCTGCTACCAAATTTATTGGCGGACACGGTACCTCCATCGGCGGGGTGATTGTGGACAGCGGCAAGTTTGATTGGAAGGCAAGCGGACGATTCCCCGGCCTGACCGAACCTGATCCAAGCTATCACGGACTGGTCTATACGGAAGCTGTAGGACCGGTTGCCTATATCATCAAAGCACGCGTACAATTGCTGCGTGATTTGGGTGCAGCGATCTCGCCGTTCAACTCCTGGCTGCTGCTGCAGGGCCTCGAAACCCTTCATTTGAGAATGGAGCGTCACAGTGAGAATGCACTGAAGGTAGCCCGCTATCTGGAGCAGCATGAAGCTGTGGACTGGGTCAGCTATGTGGGACTGCCAAGCCATCCATCGTATGAGCTGGCCCGGAAGTATCTCCCCAAGGGGCAGGGCGCTATTCTCACTTTCGGAATCAAGGGCGGAGCGGCTAACGGGGTCAAACTGATCGAGAGCGTGAAGCTGTTCTCCCACTTGGCCAATGTCGGTGATTCCAAATCGCTGATTATTCATCCGGCGAGCACCACGCATCAGCAGCTTTCGGATGAGGAACAAAGTGCCGCGGGGGTTACCCCGGAATTAATCCGGCTCTCCATCGGTACAGAATCCATCGACGATATTCTATATGATCTGGAGCAGGCCATCGCAGCCAGCCAACAATAAGTCAGAGTGTGTACAGGCCGCTATCCCAATACGCAATCGTTCATCAATCGGTGAGCGGCGTGAGGGGATAGTGGCCTTTTTCATGAATTTTGTTGCCCTAATTAATTGGTAACGCTTGCATATTTTGCTGCGGGTTCCCGTATTTATAAGATGAAGTATGCAGACGATGCCGGTGGCGGTATGAAGTCCGGGGGAAGCCGGCAGCAATCCAAAGCTAAAAAGGTGGGTGCGGAAATGAAGGGTGAACGCGAGCAGGAGCATAACCGGAATAAGGAAGAGCGTCCGTTCAAGTATCTTGCCGGAGATCGGGCAATTGGGGTAGAAATGAGCCAATCTGCGTCTGTGGCTTCCGCAGCTGCAGAATTTATTGCTGAGGGAGAGCGCGCAAGCTTACTCGAGCCTATGCACCGTGCTTATTTTAGACGTCCGGGTGAACGGCCGGCTTTTTTGGTGCTTCGGGATGGGCGCGAGGAGCGGACGGTTCTGCGGGAAGAACCCGGAGTATTACCTGCGGGCCCCTGCCTGATCCGCAGCGGGGAGTGGCTGTTTGCTCCTGAGGTGAACGAACTCTATGCGGGCTGGCTGTTCAGCGAAACCGCCGAGCAGGAGGAACGGATTCTGCAGCGGATCTATTATCGGTTGCGCGCGTCAGCTGCAGCGCTGCTGGAGTCGGCGGACGGGGCCTGGGCCGCCGTGATGCTGCCCTTCATGCTGGAGCTGGCCGATCAGCCGGTCAGGCAGGCTGCGCTGCAGGATGCGCAGCTTGAAGCGCTTTTTGCTGCGGTCGCGGAGCGCCAGCGCCTGGGCGGCGACTGCCGCGTGGACCTGCTGGCGCCGTATCCCGCCAGCGCAGCCGAATTCGCGGCACAGCGCGAATTCATCGAGGGCGTGGCCGAACAGACCCTGGGCCACGCTTACGCGGCAGCGTGCCGCATCGGGGCGATGATTCCGCCCGATGTGGAGCACGCCGCCGCGGGGGAAATCGCGCGCATCGCCGATTTCCTGGTGCTGGATGGCGCGGCAGGCGAAGCCGCGCCGGAAGACGCCGCCGGAGGCTTCGCCAAGGCGGCGGAAGAGATCCTCGCCGCCGTGCAGCGCGTGAAGCCGGCGGCGGCACTGCTCGCCGCGGGGGCACCGGCGGCGTATGCGCTGGCCGATCTGTACCGGATCGGCTTCGGCGGGATCTTTTGCAGCGCGGGCCAGCGGACAGAAGCGCTGCTGCGGGCAGCCTGCCTGACCTGGATGGCCCGGCAGGATCAGGCCAAGCCAGCCGCCGGAGGATGGCTTAGCAGCTAGTCCAGCAGTGTGTTGATAACACACACTTAGAACATCAGCCAGGCCTGGAAATCTGATGTTCCCGATTTCCAGGCCTGTACCTCTCCATATATAAAAACAGGAAACCCGATCTCTTCTGCGCCGTGCGAGAAGGAACCGGGTCTTCTGTTATTTAGGGAATTATGATCTGCTGCTGGAAATAATAGCGGAATCGTCCAAAGGGCGGGTTCTTGCTTCAACAACGGCAGAAGTACCGTTGTTGAAGCACCGCCGGTGGATCTGCTCTGTAACAACGGCAGAAGTGCCGTTGATGAAGCGCCGCCGGTGGATCTGCTCCGTAACAACGGCAGAAGTGCCGTTGATGAAGCGCCGCCGGTGGATCTGCTCTCTAACAACGGTAGAAGTGCCGTTGATGAAGCGCCGCCGGTGGATTTGCTCTGTAACAACGGCAGAAGTGCCGTTGTTGAAGCGCCGCCGGTGGATCTGCTCCGAAACAACGGCAGAAGTGCCGTTGTTGAAGCGTCGCCGGTAATCTGCTCTGTAACAACGGCAGAAGTGCCGTTGTTGAAGCGCCGCCGGTAATCTGCTCCGAAACAACGGCAGAAGTGCCGTTGTTGAAGCACCGCCGGTGGATCTGCGCTTTAACAACGGCAGAAGTGCCGTTGATGAAACGCGGCCGGTAATCTGCTCTGTAACAACGGCAGAAGTGCCGTTGTTGAAGCGCCGCCGGTGGATCTGCACTGTAACAACGGCAGGTTGGTTTGAACCGGCGTCACGTTAACTGAGGTGTGCTGAACATTACCTATTCATAACCATAGGAATGCCTCACGCATCAAATATTCCTATTTTTGATCCCTGTTGCTCCGCTCCAGCTCCTGCCGTATCCTGCGTTAATCCAGCCGCACCGTAGTACCTGCGGATATCTGGCGGGGCTGGTCCTCTGCTGTGATCCATACATCCATTGCTGACGGATTATAGACGATGGCTTGGGAAGCGGAGAAGCGCAATCCCCGGACGGCGTACAGATAGTCGGCAATCTCGATATTGGTGGCATACCAGATCTCCTGACGACCGCCCATCAGGCTGGCGAACTGATCCAATTCCTCCCAATTGTGATTGTCGTTGAATTCATAGCTGTGCCCCCAGACATATAGGAGCTGCATCCGCGAATGTCGGGGCTTCTCCTCCAGGAATCGTTGTCCAAGCGGCAGCATATCACGGTGATGACAGGTGGGGTGCCATGTCAGCAGATTATCCGGCAGGTTGAAGCCGCCGTGGGATTGCACAGTGCGGGAATATTCGATTCCCAGTGCAGGAAGAACGCTCAGCACCTCATCGCTGTAATCACCAAATGGATAGGACATGCCTCTCACGGGATAGCCCGCAAGGGTTTCCAGATGCCCGCGGTCCTTCAGAATTTCTTCAGCAATACCCGCCCGGGGGGTCATGGAGAGAAACGGATGAGTGCTGGTGTGTGCGGATATTTCATGACCCTTATAGAGGGAGGACACTTCTTCTCCGAGGATATAGCTTTCCTTGCCGAAAAACCCTGAATTCAAATGAAAGGTGCCCTTCAGACCCTGCTGATTCAGTATCGCCACAAGCTGTCTGTCATAGATTCTGCCGTCATCCCAGCTCGTTGTTAGCGCTTTAGTAACACCGCCCGGAAAAAGATCAAGCTTGACTCTCATAACATTTCAACCTCCTGATTATTCAATACCTTCATTATGAACAATGCCAGAGACGGCGGCTATTAGCAAGATTCTTGTACATAGACGGCCTGCAATTACGTAACTACACTAAGATCACGAATATGGCAAAACAATTAGCAGAGTGCATTCGGCAGGATATTTTGGGGGAGGAACATTATGGTAACAGTGGCACGGGCGGTACTCGAAGGGCATATCTCCCGCTTAATTCAGCGGATGAAGGAAATGAAAGGTTCTATTCAGGAGACAGCACCTATTGGCATTATCTCAATGGACAACTGGGAATGGCCGCAGGGAGTGGCGCTGTTTGCGTTGTACAGCTACTACCGGGAAACGGGCGATGAAGGGATCATGGAAAATCTGACCCGCTGGTTCGACAGCAAGCTTGACGGCGGCATCCCCGCTAAGAACGTCAACACCATGTGCCCGATGCTTACTCTAAGCTATCTTGCAAAACGGGCTAGCGAGCAGAATGAGAGGTATAAATACCTCTGATCTGACCGTAAACGGGCTAGCGGGCAGAATGAGAGGTATAAATACCTCTGATCTGGCCGTGAACGGGCTAGCGAGCAGAATGAGAGGTAGAAATACCTCTGATCTGGCCGTGAACGGGCTAGCGAGCAGAATGAGAGGTATAAATACCTCAGATCTGACCGTAAACAGGCTAGCGGGCAGAATGAGGCAGGTACACCCTTAATTTGGGAGCAATGCTGTTACCTACAGCAATGAGATTCTGGACTCACCCATTAGGGTGGGTTTGTTCTTGCTATAGAACATTTGCTTCAGCGCTCCTCCTCAGCCTTGCGCATGGAGCTGATTCAGGTGTTGCAGTCACAGCCCCGCCTTATGCACCCGATATTCCGAAGGCGAGCACTGGAACACTTTTCTGAATTGCCTGGAATAGTAGTTGTGATCCCGGAAGCCGCTGTCCATTGCCACCTGAGAGATGGACAGCTCTGGATTGCGCAGCAGCGTGCAGGAGTAGTCCAGCCTTTTGCGGATAACGTAATCCATAGGCGTCGTATGATAATTCCGGGTGAATACACGGAGGAACTGGCGCTTGGACATATAAGCCAGATCGGCCAGATCCTGCAGGGAAACAGGCTGCAAAAAATGCTCCTCAATATAGGTGATCGCCTCCCCGATCCGCAGCGCCTTGTTCTCGGTCCCGCCGCCATTCTGCCGGTAATACCGTGACAGCGTGCCGACGAGCGCCGTGAAATAGGTGCGGATCATCAGCCGGTAGCCGTCAACTTGCCGGTCGTGCTCCTCCAGAATCCGGTCGAGCAAAAGATTCACCTCATCAAGCTGCGCGGGCTGCAGAGCGAGCATGCCTTTGAAGAACATTTCCTTGCGGAAAAAGGGCTCCAGATAAAACAACGCCTGGAATCCCGGGAGAAGTTTAAGCTCTGGCAACTGTAGCAGCTGGTCGGGATGGAACATGACATTGACGTATTGAATATTCTGCACATTTTTGTAGCCGTGGGAGATATCACTGTGTATAAAAAACACCTGACCCGCAGAAACGGGATACTCCTTTCCTTCAATGATATGAATTGCGCTACCCTCCAGAATGACCACCAGTTCCGAGAAATCATGGCAGTGCACATAATAATCATGTGTCAGCGGGCATTTTTGAATACGGAAAGTGAAGCCGGGTTCGAGTCCCAGATCCCGTGCATAGAGTTTTTTTGTCATGTCGTTATTATGCTAAAGATGGTCCTGATCGTCAAGGAAGCAGCCCGCCGGATGCGCTACTCTGAAGAAGAAGATGACATAAGGCTGGAGGGTGACTATGCAGCGCTGTTTATATAGGGCCGAGTGCAGGGAGGGCGGGTTTCCAGAGCTCTATTTTCAATCCCGGCTCCCATTGCTGAATGAACGAATGGAAATGCTGGATATCTCGCGGTTAAGCGTATTCCAGGAAGGGAATGAGCTGTTTCTTTATTACGAATGCGGCGGAGAGCGGCATGAACCGGAGCGGCTGTTTGCAGATGCGGAGGAGCTGCTCAAGGTCTGGCCGGGAGGACAGCAGCCCAGATGGTGGGTGCCCATGATGGACATTTTTCACTACCAGCAGCCGGTTTCCGGGCAGCATTGGAAGCGCAATCAACAGGAGAGTGCTCCCTTTGGACGGGTGGCGCTTTTGAAGCCGGAGCAGGTTTCAAGCTATATCTATTATCACTACCAATATCAGGAGGAGCGTCCGGGAGACGGTGACAAATACGGAATCATCGGACTTCATGAGAACCTGCTGTTCTTTTATGCCGAGCAGCCCAGTACGGTGGAGCCGGCGCCTTATGCGGGAAAGCTCGCAACGAATCTCAGGCCGGATCAATGGGGAGAAGTGATGGACCCGCATTTTATGAAATGGATGGATGCTCCGGCTGACCAGGAAATTTGGAAAAAACTCACTATCGTGCTTAACGTACCGGTCCCTGCCGGCAAAAAGGAGAGTGAATAGAGGATGCACACCTCGTTATGTTTAAACGGTGAATGGGATTTCATGCCGCTCTACGATCAGCCGTTCTGCCGGACACTTCCTGAGAGACTGGTGTATGAAGCCCGCAAGATCCAGGTTCCTTCAAGCTGGCGCCACAGCTATCCGCAGCCGTTCGGGAGAAGGTTCGGGGAAATCGCGGAGTACGGGTTCGCCCCGCTGGATGTATACGGCTATCCAAGCGAATGGGATGCAGCGGAGGCCGGTGTGCTGCACCGGTCCTTTCAGATCCCGGAGGACATGCTGGGGCAGCGGGTGGTGCTGCGGTTTGATGGAATGATGCAGAAAGCGGCTGTATATCTGGACCGGGAGCGGATCGCCATCTGGGAGGACGGGTATCTGCCCTTACGGCTGGATATCAGCTCCAGGGTGAAGCCGGGTCAGGAGCAGCACCTGCATGTGGTCTGCGGAAGCTTTGATCAAACGGTGCTCCCCTCCGGGGATAAGAAGATTACGGGACTTGCGGGCTCCTGGTTCGGCAGGATTTCAAGGGGGATATGGCAGGATGTATTCCTCGAAGGTTATCCCTCTGTAACGCTGGAGGATATCACAATCCGTACCCTTTTCCGCCAAGGTCTCCTGGAGGTGGATGCGCTGATAGGTATGGAGCCTGCTACCTCAACGGAGGATTCGCTGCGGGTCATCCTTAAAGTGAAGGAGCATCTAACGGGCACCTTGCCTTTGGATGGAGAAGGGGCGCTGCCGGTTCTTGAAGCAGAGGCTGGTGCAGCAGTGGTGTCTCAGGAGGCTGTGAAAGGCCGGCAATTATGTGAGAACACAGATCAACGGAAGTGGCAGGAAGCCCGGTTTGTGCTGCCCTGGCAGGATGCCAAGCTGTGGAGCCCGGAGACTCCGGTTCTGTATGCGCTGGAGCTGGAGCTTCGGGCAGGGGAGGAAATCCTCGACCGCCGGACCGAGACGTTCGGCTTCCGGGAATTCTGGTGCGAAGGCCCGCAGTTTATGCTGAACGGAATTCCGGTCAACCTGCGGGGAGACTCCTGGCATTTCCAGGGGGCGGCACAGCAGACAGAGGACTACATCCGCAATTGGTACCGTATGTGCAGACAGGCTGGTGTCAACAGCATCCGGCTGCATGCCGAGCCATATCCTGCGGATTATTTGCGGATTGCCGATGAGGAGGGAATGCTCATCGTCGACGAGAGCGCCATCTATGGCTCTGCCAAAACAATGGACGCCGCCCATCCGGATTTCATAGCCAATTGCAAGGCTCATGTACGGCGGCTGGTGCAGCGGGATAAAAACCATCCTTCCGTCATCCTGTGGAGTGTACAGAACGAGATGCGCTGGGTGGACGGGCGGGATGACTACAAACCATACATTCCGGGTCTGATAGATATTATGAGAGATCTCGATTCCACCCGTCCGATTATGGTGGAAGGGGATAACCGCCTGCTCTCCAAGGAGCTTACAGAAGTGGAGAGCCGCCACTATAACATTGACGGCACGATCTCCCAGTGGGACCGCACAGTCCCGCTTACCTTTGGAGAGCATGGCAGCTGGTGGTACATTTGCCCGCAGAACAGCAGCATGTATACGGGACTTGGCGTATATCGCGATACAGACGCGAGTGCTGCCGGCCTAGCACAGAAGGAGCGGCTGTTCATAGAATACGCGCGGCGACAGGGGGTATCCGGCATCGCCACCTTCAACTTCGCCCATTATTTTATGCGGGCAATGCCTGACCGGAATATTTTCCTGCCGCCTGCCGATCTGACAACGCCAGGCCCTAAGCCTGCGCTTATTCCGGCATACTCGCTTTCACTGAATAACGGGCAGCTGCCGGAGGAATATCCGGCCTACCGGGTCAATCCAGCCTTTGCGGTCATGTCGGAGGCCTTCAAGCCGGTAACGATGATTGCTGCCGAGTATAACCGCTGCTTCTTCGACGACTCGAAGGTCCGCCGCAGCTTCGATGTCTATAACGATACGCTGGCGGAACAAGCGGTGACCATTGAATGTACTGTGCAGCAGGACGGGCGGGTGGTGCATACACAGAATTTCGGGTTCCGTCAAGAACCTGCCGAACGCCGGAATATCCGCCTGGAGTGGATGCCGGATGCCGTCGCCCGCGATGGGGAAGCAGTGCTCACAGCCAGGCTGTTCCACGGCGGAGAGCTGAAGCATGAGCTTAACCTTAGGTACCGGCTGCTGTCCGGCAGCTTTAAGACCAAGCCGGTGGTAGTAGAACTTCCCGCTGTATATATTGGCTCTGAAAGAGACTATCAAGCGATCTGCGTTCTGGTCCCCAACCTGATCCGGGTGGAGGCAGAAGCCATAGAGCAGTTGCCGGGCGGCATCCTCTTGATCGTCGGCAGTAAAATGCAGGATGGGGACGGGGAGCTGGACCGTCAGCTAAGAGCTTTTGTACAGAAGGGCGGCAGGCTGCTGCTGCTGGAGCAGCTTCATCTTTCGCTTGGCAAGCTTCCGCTGGTCCGCAGAGAATTCATCCGTGCCCATGCGGGGGATTATGGACATCCCGTGCTCCAAGGTCTTGGAGATGAGGATCTCATGTTCTGGCATGAGGAGCTCCGCGAGGAAGGGCCGGTGCCGATCATTAAGGCTGCCTTTGAAAAGCCTGTAGCAGGAGATTTCACCCTCCTGCTGGAGTGCAGCAGCGGTGATTTCGGGGACGGCGGAGACCTGTGGTCACCACTTCTGGAATACCGCAGCGGAGCAGGAATGTTCCTGGCCAATCAGCTGGAGATTATGGACCATATCCAGCAGATTCCCCAGGCCTGTCTGCTGCTGCGGAATCTGCTCCAATACGCGGGCCGCGCCGATTACGCGGCTGCGGCACCGGTGCCCGCTGCGGCATGGGTCCGCAGCGGCGGGGCGGCGGAAGCTGTGCTCGGCAAGCTTCGCCTGAAGGGCACAAGGCTGGATAGCGCCGAAGGCTTATCCAGCCTGAATCCCGGCCTCCTCGTGGTGGAGGCCGCACTGCTGAACGGCCCGGGCGCGGCGGAAGCCGTCCGGCAGGCTGCAAGTGCCGGCAGCAGAGTGCTCGTGCTGCCGGCAGAACCCGGCGGACAGGAGGCGCTTGCCCGCCTTCTGGACCGCCCCGTGCGCATCGCACCGCACGGGACGTACCACCTGGAGGCGGACTACGCTCACGCCGCCGTCCGCGGAATCAGCCCTGTCGACCTGTTCGGGTTCGACAAAGTGCATCTCTCGCCCCGGGACGTAGTGAACCGGGAGCTGGCGGCGTACAGGCTGGAAGTGCCGGACGCCGAGGTACTGTGTACCAGCGTGGAGGGGACCGCCTGGAAGGATTATTTTGCCGGGCAGCACACCGGAGAATACAGCAGGCTGGCGCTGGTCGAGCTGAACCGCGACAAGGCCTGCGAGCCTGGAGCCTTTCTGATCCGGCTGACCGCTGGGGAGGGGGAGATCATCTGCTCGCAGCTGCTTATGGACTCGGACAGCGAGAAAAGCCTGCGGCTCTATACCCGCCTGCTTGCCAATCTCGGAGCGGAATTCACAGACGAACTGCTGATCCGCGATAAGGGTGATGCGGAATGGGCGGTGGAAGCGGCAATGACACTGTACTGCCCGCCTTATGTGGATTACCAGGCCATGAAGGAATACTACACCGATCCGGAATTTTCCTTGAACAATCTGGGGGAAGGCCTGTACGGCTGGATGAAGAAAAAAGAACGGCGCGAAGGCGGAACTCTGCTGATTCCTGACCCGGCAGGACGTCCGCTGTTCCTGAGCTGCTTTGTGCATCTTCCCGAAGCGGGTACAGGGACTTCATCCGTCCGCACCGGCTCCCTGCGGGTGAAATCGGACTGTGCATTTGAGATATATATGAACGGTCAGCAGGTTGCCGCACCGGAGAAGGAGATTGAACTGAGCTGCGGAACCAACCGGCTGATTGCTATTGTGCAGGGAGGCGAGGAGGACATTGCTTTTGGCATGGTCTTCTTGAACAGGGACGGAACGTATATGAACGATTTGGAGTTCCGCATGACGATGGATGAGGTTGAGCCCAAGTAAACATTGCGAACCCGAGAGGAGCCATACCAATGATGAAGCAATCCGGACCCTTAAGTCCAGCCGGACAGTCAGGCCGCGAAGAGCTTGAGAAGACTGCACCAGATACCCCCGGGGAAGCTAAGCTTACCCGCAAGGAGGAGCTGGACGCGTATTTCTCGTTCCGTGACGAAGCGAAGGAAGTGGAGTTCAAGCGTCATGATATGCCGACGCCATGGATGAATTACTTGTCCAACGGCACGTTCCACACCATGCTGTCCCATGCGGGCGGTGGAGTCGCTTTTTATAAATCGCCCCAGATCTGGCGGATTACCCGCTACCGTTTTTTTCATCTGCCCACCGACCGCTCCGGTCCTTATATTTATCTTCAGGATGCCGGAACAGGCAGTTACTGGTGTCCTACCTATGAGCCTGCTTTCCAGAAGCCGCAGGAATGGAAAAGCAGCCACGGTCTGGGCTATACCCGTTTCGAGGCGAGGGAGGATGGAATTTCAGCACAGACGGTCTATTTTGTCGGACCTTATGAGAACTCATTAATCTGGAATTTGACGCTGACCAACAACAGTCCCGGGGTGAAGATACTGAATGTATACGCCTACGCCGAGTTTGGGATGATGGAATTCATGCGGGAGCTGCAGTGGCAGTGCTACAACAAGCATCAGGTGTCCGTGCAATATCACCCCGGGGAGGCACTTGTCTACAAATACGGTGTGGAAAATCAGCCGAAGCCGGACGAGACACCGCTGGTGTATATGATGTCCGATGCGCCGCTGTACAGCTATGACGGTGACCGTGAAGAATTTATCGGCAGCTACCGGAGTGAGTCCAATCCTGTTGCCGTTGAGCAGGGAGGCTGCAAGGGCTCAACACTTCTAGGCGGGGACCCCTGCGGTGCGCTCCAGGTACAGGTGACCCTGCAGCCCGGCGAAACCCGCACCGTGAATTTCTTTCTCGGGACGGCGATGAACGAAGCAGAAGTGGCGCGGGCCATCGCCCATTCGCGTGAGGAGGATTTCGTCGCCCGCTCTTATGCGGGGCTTAAGGAGAACTGGGACCATTATCTGGGCGGATGGAATTGTGAGCTGCCGGATCAAGATGCGCAGCGGATGATCAACCTATGGAATCCGTATCAGGCACAGCGGAACTTCCTCTTTTCACGCAATATCTCCTTCTATGCCACCGGTACCTTCCGGGGAGTGGGCTTCCGCGACACAGCCCAGGATATATTAGCTGTCGTCCCGCTTGATCCCGAGGCGGCAAAAGAGAAAGTCCGTTTGCTGCTGGGGCAGCAATATCAGGATGGGCATGTGAACCATTATTTCTTCCCGAATGAGGGATGGGACCCGGTGACCAGCATTCATTCCGATGACCATCTGTGGACGGCGCTTGCCGTATGGGATATTCTCGCGGAGACCGGCGATGCAGGGTTTCTGTTGGAGGGCCTTCCCTTTTATGACGGCGGTGATGCCACGCTATATGAGCATTTGAAACGTGCCATCGATTACACTGCCTCTCATAGGGGACCCAACGGCTTTCCGCTAATGCTGCGCTCGGACTGGAATGACCAGCTTTTCCGGGTCTGCCGCCAGGGCAAAGGGGAGAGCATCTGGACTGCGATGCAGCTCGGAACAGTGCTTCTGCGCATGAAGGATCTGGCTGTGGCCTCCGGTCATCCGGAGCATGTGGCAGACTATGAAGCTCTGTATGAGAATCAGAAGCAGCTGGTGAACAGTCTGGGCTGGGATGGGCGCTGGTTCCGGCGGGCGGTGATGGATGACGGGCGTTTCCTGGGGACAGACGAGCATGACGAGGCCAAAATCTGGCTCAATGCGCAAACCTGGGCCACCCTGTCCGGCATGGCCGACCCGGATAAAGCCGTGCAGGCTATGGACAGTGTGCGTGATATTCTGGATACAGAGCTGGGTATTAAGAAGCTGCATCCTTCCATCACGACCTTCCCGGATCCTGCGGACCCGCTGACCAATTATAATAAAGGCACGGGGGAGAATGGAGCGGTCTTCTGCCATGCCAACACCTGGGCCATTATTGCCGAATGCCTGCTGGGAAGAGGGGATCAGGCCTACAAATATTACCGCCAGCTGATTCCTAACGTCGCTATGGAGCAGGCCGGGTTATGGCGTTACAAAGCAGAGCCGTTCGTCTATGCCTCCAATCTGTTTGGACCTGAATCCGACAAGTTTGGACTGGCCAACGTTTCCTGGCTGACCGGTACTGCCGCATGGATGTATATCGCCGCAACCCAGTATATTATGGGGATTAAGCCTGTATTGGAGGGACTGTCCATTGATCCATGCATTCCCTCGGAGTGGGAAGGCTTCAAGGTGAGCCGGAAATTCCGCGGCTGCCTGTACGAGATTTCCGTGACCAACAGCTCTCACAGCTGCAAGGGGGTAAAGGAAATCCGTGTCGATGGCCAGCGGCTGGAAGGTAACTTCGTACCCGCCTATCCGGGAAAAGCAGCAGTGAAAGTAGAAGTATTGTTATAGCCTCCATAAACTCACGCAGAAGGCAGCCCGGCATTTAACCGGGCTGCCTTTTACATATATAAAGTTAACTCTATATAGCTGTTCACCCTATTAAAGATTAATAGCCTAAAAGGAAGGATTACGCACCCGGGGCCCAAGAATAAGCATCACAAATTAGGTCTGTCTGCGGCTTTACTTTTTTGCGGATCGTGATATATTATAACTATAAGTTGCACTAAGGAAATAAAATTGTACAATGGCAACAACGATTATCATTCTCATTTACCATGCTGTCCCGGCTAAGCCGGGGCAGCATGTGTCATTTTAAGGGCCTTAAGAATGGCTCTCATTCTCAGCCAGTAGTTCAAAAAAATGAATCAGGAGTGTGATTTACTTATGCAAGCTACATCCAAACACCTGCCTAAATCCATGTCACAGGGAAAAAGCGCACAGCAGCCGCGTACTCCGCAGCCGCGCCGGTTCGATCCCAAAGCCATGCTCCACAATTCCGAAATGCAAGCTGCACTTGGCAGCGGGCTACTCATGCTGATCGCCTGGGCCGTCAGTGGCTGGTCGGAGGTATTCTCGATTCTTCTGTATGTGGTGTCCTACACGGTTGGCGGATGGATCAAGGCGAAAGAAGGCGTGGAGACACTTATCAAGGAACGTGATCTGGACGTGAACCTTCTGATGATTGCTGCCGCACTGGGCGCTGCATCAATCGGGTACTGGAATGAAGGCGCGATGCTGATCTTTATTTTTGCGCTGAGCGGGGCTCTGGAGAGCTATACGATGGAGCGCAGCAAGAAGGATATCTCATCAC
Organism: Paenibacillus sp. P46E; assembly: GCF_001909095.1. NCBI lineage: Bacteria > Bacillati > Bacillota > Bacilli > Caryophanales > Paenibacillaceae > Paenibacillus > Paenibacillus sp. P46E. The sequence continues at coordinate 4,549 of NZ_LVYZ01000031.1, read as the reverse complement.
TGCTGGCTCTGAAGCCGGCCACCGCCGTTCGTATTGAAAAAGGGGTCATGAGTGAGGTAGCGATTGATCTGCTCGCTGTAGGAGATCTGCTGCTTGTGCGTCCGGGTGAGCTTATTCCGGCAGACGGCACCGTCTACCGGGGAGAATCGGCGGTCAATCAGGCATCCATCACAGGTGAATCCCTGCCTGTAGAGAAAAGTACGGGCAGCGAAGTGTTTGCTGGAACGATCAATGGGGAAGGCCCGCTGTATATAGAGGTGACCAAGTCTGCGGAGAACACCTTGTTTTCAAAAATTATCAAAATGGTAGAAGAAGCCGAAACCGAGGTGCCTGAATCACAACGCTTCATCAAACGGCTGGAGTCCATCTATGCCCGTGTAGTGGTTGCTGCGACGATCGCGCTGATTGCACTGCCGCCATTTATTCTGGACTGGAGCTGGAGCGCTACCTTCTATAAAGCAATGGTGTTTCTTGTAGTGGCTTCTCCTTGCGCCTTGGTTTCATCCATTATGCCAGCCATGCTGTCGGCAATCTCCAAAAGCGCCCGTAAAGGCATTCTTTTCAAAGGCGGCGTTCATTTGGAGAATATGGCAAAAACCTCGGTAGTTGCTTTTGACAAGACCGGGACTTTGACTGCTGGACTTCCGCAGGTGACTGATTTTATAGCCGGAGAAGAGTATGACCGCAATGAGCTGCTGAGGGTCAGCGCGTCGATTGAGAAGTTGTCCCGCCATCCGCTGGCGGAGGCCATTGTCCGCAAGGCAGAGGAAGAACACCTCGTGCTGCATGTGATTGAAGAGAGCACATCCGTTACCGGCTGGGGGATTGAAGGGTTGATTGCAGGCCGGCTGTGGAGAATCGGCAAGTCCAATTTGCTGGATGAGCGCAATGAACTCGAGGATGAGCAGTGGAGATCGCTCCGCAAGCAGCTGGAGAGTGAAGGCAAGACAGTATCGCTGATCCTCGACGGCGAACGGATTGCCGGGATGATTGCGCTCCAGGATACGGTGCGTCCACAGGCGGTAGCGGCGGTTCGGAAGCTGCAGCAGCTTGGTATTAAGGTGGCCATGCTGACGGGTGACCGCGCGGCGACAGCAGAAGTAATAGCCGGGCAGACAGGTGTGGATCTTGTATTCGCAGGACTGCTGCCTGAGGACAAAGTGACGCACATCAAAGCACTGCGTGAACAATACGGTAATGTGATTATGGTGGGGGACGGGGTGAATGATGCTCCGGCACTCGCTACTGCCACAGTTGGCATGGGGATGGGCATGAACGGAAGCGGCGCAGCACTGGAGATTGCCGATGTGGTATTGATGAATGACAATATTGAGGAAATCGCCTCAACGATTAAGCTGGCCCGCCGTACCCAGCGGATCGTGAAGCAGAATATGATCTTTGCCGTCACGGTCATAGCTACCTTGATGCTGAGCAACTTTTTACAGGGAATTGCCCTTCCGTTTGGAGTCGTTGGCCATGAAGGCAGCACGATCCTTGTCATCCTGAACGGACTGAGACTTTTGCGTTGAAAAAGGTCTGGAATCCCTATTTATACCCATTCCCCAAAATAGATTGCTTAAAATTGAATTGTTCACGAAATAGAGCGATTACATCGTGTCTGGCATATTGACAGATTCCCTTGAGATGAGCATAATTAGTACTACATTATAATAATTTTAATTAAGGAAATATAGAGCGGTGCCTTAGCCGTCCATCTCAAGGAGGATATAGTCATGTATAAATCAATTATTATCGGAACCGGCCCTGCCGGATTGACTGCGGCCATCTACCTGGCCCGTGCCAATCTGAATCCATTGGTTATTGAAGGGCCTCAGCCGGGCGGACAGCTTACCACCACCACGGAAGTGGAGAATTTTCCGGGATTTCCCGATGGCATCATGGGTCCGGAGCTCATGGATAATATGCGCAAGCAGGCTGAACGCTTTGGTGCCAAGTTTGTTACAGGCTGGGTGAACAGTGTAGAGCTTGGGGAACGCCCTTTTAAGCTGAATGTTGAAGGGATGGGCGCGCTGACTACGGATACTCTGATTCTCTCGACAGGTGCAACAGCTAAATACCTGGGCATTCCGGGTGAACAGGACAATATCGGACGCGGTGTCAGCACTTGTGCAACCTGCGACGGATTTTTCTTCCGGGGCAAAGAGATCGTGGTGATCGGTGGCGGCGACTCAGCTCTTGAAGAGGCGGGCTTCCTGACCCGTTTTGCTTCCAAAGTAACCCTTGTGCACCGTCGTGAAGAACTTCGTGCCTCCAAAATCATGCAGGACCGGGTCCGTGATAATGAAAAGGTTGCCTGGGGCTTGAACCGCACTCCGCTGGAAGTAACTTCCGGCGATAGAGGTGTGAACGGAATTAAAGTGCTTAACAATGAAACCGGAGAAGAAGAGTTCATTGAGGCCAGCGGTGTGTTTGTCGCTATTGGGCATCATCCGAATACGGCATTCCTCGGCGGACAGATTACAACGGATGCAAACGGCTATATCGTCACGAATCCAGGCACTTCCGAAACTAATATTCCCGGCGTCTTCGCTTGCGGAGATGTACAGGATACCCGTTACAAACAAGCGATTACCGCAGCGGGCAGCGGATGTATGGCGGCTATGGATGCTGAGAAGTACATTGAGAGCCTGGAGCACAGTGCAGTTATTTTGTAATATGCCCTTGGTATTGCAGGCACCACGGTGCTATAATATAGTAAGCTGATGTTTTAGTGTAAGTCGATAAAGCTTTTAGGAGGAGATTAGAACATGGAAAACGTAATTGTATACACCTCGACCAACTGTCCCCATTGCCGTCAGGTCAAAAGCTTCCTGAGTGAGAAGGGCGTCTCCTACGAGGAGCGCAACATTGAACAAAATGATGATTTCGCCCAGCAGGTGTGGGATATGGGGATGCGGGCTGTACCTGTAACCGTCATCGGCGATTTCAAAATCGTCGGCATGAATAAAACCCAATTCGATAAGGCGTTGGCTACTGTATAATCGTCAGATCAGGTACTCCTCTGCTTGAGGAAACAAGGGCCGCTTCCGCGCTGGAGGCGGTTTTTTGTATGAATATTTAGATAAGGAGGCGATAGAGAATGTTGATCAGCTTAATCAATTATTGGGACAGGAATGCTGTAGAGCGGCTACTGGCAGAGTGCATGATGGCAGACGATGAGCGTGTACGGGAGGAAGTGGACCGCTATCTTGCTGAAGATTCACGGGAACTGCAGGGCACCTTCATAGATGGTGAACTGGCGGGATTGATCGGCATCCGGCGAGGTCCGGGAACGGAAGCGGAAATCCTGCATATCGCCGTTCAGACCCGCTGGCGGGGCCGTGGAATTGGTGCTGCAATGATCGGAGAACTCCGGAAATGCGGTGGCATCGAAATGCTTCAGGCTGAGACAGACCGGGAAGCTGTGGGTTTTTATAGCCATTGCGGATTTAAGATTAGCAGTTTGGGCGAAAAGTACCCGGGGGTGGAGCGGTTTAGCTGTAAATATACATAATGATTTGAAAAAGGGCATAGACAGCTATGCCGCAGGTAATAAGCAGTATTCCTGATTTTTTTTTCGACTGGAACAGGCGAAGAACGCCGAGGCTAATGAGTGGAGCGATGATGAGCAGCAGCAGCAGCACAGTGATGAACATCTGCGCCGAAATATCAGACGTATCAACATAAGTCATGGACTCTCTCTCCATTCAGAAAAAAGGATTGTAGTGACATTTGTCACACTTTTATCCCCTATTATAAAGGATTGATCTTCCTTTTTCTGTACCGCTGCCCCTATAATTGCGGCAATTTTACGTCAATTTTGCCTAGAGTGTTACCCGGATGTTCCCAAGGAAATGCATCACTGCCGAAAAACCCGCTCCGACCATGGTCCCGCGGCTGCCCAGCCGTGAAAAGATGATTTCGAGCTGCTGCTTATGATACGGCAGGGTCCGCTCGGCAACCACTCTCCGCAGCGGCTCGCCCAGCCAAGGCTCGGCTTCCGATAGAGCCCCGCCAATCACGATCAGCTCGGGGTTAAAGCTGTTAATAAGATTGGTAACACCGATCCCGAGGTATTCGCCGATGGTATTGAAATGGCGCAATGTGTCTTCCTGCCCCTCCAGTGCATGCCTGACCAGCTCGGATGTGCTGCGGGCAGGCAGCGCCAGCCCGGGATTGTCGTAAGTTTTCTCTGAAGCGTATAGTTCCCAGCACCCCCGGCTGCCGCAGCTGCAGGGTTTGCCTTCCGCCTCTATGGTCATATGGCCGGTCTCTCCGGCATATCCGCGTGCCCCCTTGTACAGCTCTCCGCCGATAATAATTCCAGAACCAATCCCCGAGCCTGCACTGATATAGAGCAGATGGCGCACATCACGCGCCGCTCCGAAGTTCAGCTCCCCTTGAGCGCCTGCATTCGCTTCGTTGTCGATCGTCACCGGAACTTCGAAAGACCGCTCCAGAATGCCCCGCAGATCTACCATTTCCCAGCCCAGATTGGGTGCGAACAGTACCACACCGTGCTCATCCACCATCCCCGGCACCCCAACCC
>NZ_LVYZ01000030.1:0-133857 GCF_001909095.1 Paenibacillus sp. P46E | reverse complement strand
CCCATACGGGTCACCAATTATTTTACCAGGCACACATATGGAGGCTTAGCTCAGCTGGGAGAGCATCTGCCTTACAAGCAGAGGGTCGGGGGTTCGAACCCCTCAGCCTCCACCATAGTGCTTATAAGTTTTTTACTGACGCGGGGTGGAGCAGCCCGGTAGCTCGTCGGGCTCATAACCCGAAGGCCGCAGGTTCAAATCCTGCCCCCGCAACCAATTTGGAACCGTGGTGTAGTTGGCCTAACATGCCTGCCTGTCACGCAGGAGATCGCGGGTTCGAATCCCGTCGGTTCCGCCATCAATACACTGCTTCAGGGATGAGAATCCATTAAGGGTTCGTTGGAGCATAAGCTTCGTGAGGATTACATCGCAATCTCGCAACGAAGTGAAGAGTATCCCGTCGGTTCCGCCATTATTGTGGCATCAAGGTTTCAGGGATTGAGAATCCTATATTTCGAAGTATAGAGTATCCGCCCGATTCCGTGGTTTTGCTAATTATTAATATTGGGGATTAGCCAAGCGGTAAGGCAACGGACTTTGACTCCGTCATTCATAGGTTCGATTCCTATATCCCCAGCCATCTTCACCTCACAAAGTGGAGTTAAGATTTAGTATATTGAGAGCCATTAGCTCAGTTGGTAGAGCACCTGACTTTTAATCAGGGTGTCGAAGGTTCGAGTCCTTCATGGCTCACCATTTTTCTTCTAAAGTGTGCGCGTGTGGCGGAATGGCAGACGCACCAGACTTAGGATCTGGCGTTTTACGACGTGGGGGTTCAAGTCCCTTCACGCGCACCATGTTTTTGCGGACGTGGCTCAGCGGTAGAGCATCGCCTTGCCAAGGCGAGGGTCGCGGGTTCGATTCCCGTCGTCCGCTCCATATAGATTTTGCGCCCTTAGCTCAGCTGGATAGAGCGTTTGACTACGAATCAAAAGGCCGGGAGTTCGAATCTCTCAGGGCGCGCCATTATTATTTTACAAGAATATATTAACGGGATGTAGCTCAGCTTGGTAGAGCACCTGGTTTGGGACCAGGGGGTCGCATGTTCAAATCGTGTCATCCCGATTTTACACCTGTGCGGGTGTAGTTCAATGGTAGAACTTCAGCCTTCCAAGCTGATAGCGTGGGTTCGATTCCCATCACCCGCTTAATTGTTAATCAAGTAAACCCTTGTGGAGCAAGGGTTTTTTTTGTGCTTTTCACCATATTGTGTTTTTGCCGACAGTCAGAAAGTATAGGGAACTGATATTATTAGAGTGGCGAGCACAATTCATGAATACCAGGAAATTAAGGAGCCTACATCTATGACTGACAAAGTAATTCGGATCTTCAAAATTATCAACGCGATCCAATCCAGTCCAGGGATTACAGCCTCGGATCTGGCGATCAGATGCGATGTGAACATAAGAACTGTCTACAGGGATTTGGAGATCATAAGCCATTTTGCGCCAGTAACGAACGAGGGTAGAGGTACTGGCTATAGGTTTATGGGTAAGTTTTTTTTGTATCCGCTGGATTTCTCCGAGCAGGAGGCTATGGCCTTTTCTCTTCTACCTTCTATCTTGAATCAGGATAAAATTCCCCCAGGCTTCCATACCGCCTATGATAAGGTCATGGGCACACATCTCAAGGAAAAATCCAAGTCCAACGCAATACTTGAGAATATTGGCGATATTATTCAAATGGGTAAACCTGCTTACCGCAAAGAAAGCAGGAACTTCCTGCAGCCGATTATCGGCGCAATTGTGGAGCAGCGGAGTATTCGGGCAATTTATCATTCCCAGTCGCGCAATGCAATTACACAGCGTGTGATTGATCCGTATTACTTGATTCCGCGGGATCAGCGGTTCTATCTGATTGGGTACTGCCATCTTAAGGAGGCTATCCGGACCTTTCGTATCAGCCGTTTTCAGGAGGTGGAGGTAACGGATAAGGGCTTTGATAAAGGCGATTTCAATATTAAAAAATATCTGAAAAATACCTGGTCCATTGACCGTGGCAATAAAAATATCAAGTTCAAGGTGCGTTTTCATCCTGAGATTGCCCGTTATATTAAAGAAGAGGAGCTCTTTGTCCATCCATGGATGAACGATGAACAGGATGGCAGCCTGCTGTTTGAAGTGACTGTCAATAATGAGAAGGAATTCACCAAGTGGATTCTGCAATATGGCCCAAATGCAGAAATTCTGGAACCGGCGTCGGCCAGAGAAGGGCTAAAGGGTCAGCTTACCCAGTGGATGGAGCTTTATCAAAAGTGAGCAGGTACGATATAAGCGATTCCTGACTGGAAAGACTGCACATACAACAGGCATCAATGAGCGCAGGCTTTCGTCCCCGTCACTCACATGGCAGATGTTACTTAGAGCGTTATGGGGAACTCAAGCTTCTTTGCATGTAGAACAGATGTAGCTTATACCAGTGAATAGGTTATTTTTTTGTAACCCGTAGATCGAGAAACTTTTATCATCTTCGATGCGTCAAATAGATAGAAAAAAATGAGGATTTTAGCATATCCAGGAGGATGAGCTTGTGAAGAAGTTATGGATTACGATTGTAGTGGGGTTGTTAGTGTTTCCAATGATGTTTCAGTCCCCGGCTCAGGCGGATACACCCATTAGTATTATTATTGATGGAGTCCCATTGTCAACAGATCAGCCGCCTGTAATGGTAAGTGGCCGGACGATGGTACCGCTACGTGCAATCTTTGAAGCCTTTAATGCCAACATCAAGTGGAATCAGAAGACACAAACAGTAACCGCCACTAAGGATGATACAACGGTTATATTGAAGATTGGCTCCAAGATCGCTACGATTAACAATAAGACTGTAAGTCTAGATGTACCCGGTCTAAATTTGAAGGGCAGAACAATGGTACCGACACGGTTTGTAAGTGAAGCTATGGGTCGAGAAGTGGGATGGAACCCGAAGACCAAAGTTGTGACTATAACCACCTCGGTCCCGAACGTTGGAAATGCAGGTCCGGCTACTAGCGTAGCAGCGCAGGATGTAAGTGACTTTGGTGACGGCCGGGATCTGCAAGTTAGCTTCACCCGTGCGGCAGATGAGTCACTAGTGGATCATTACCGAGTTCTGATTGTTAAAGCAGGGTATATCCTTAATCTGTCATCAGCGCAAACGATAGCCTCATCTAATTATTCCGCTGTATTAGCAACAGGTTCCAATCCTACGATTAAATTGACTGCTACATCGAGAACGGTTGATGGCGACTTAGTTAAGAGTAATCAAGCTTATATAGCTTATGTCTTGACGGTCGGCAAGGGGAATAATACGAGTACGCTTTCTAGTGGGTCTTCCTCTATTACACTTGTGAATAACACTTCTGAATTTCTAAGCAATGTAAAAGTAAATGATATCAGCGACTACGGCGATGGGCGAGATTTATTCGTCAGCTTCAACAAGCTGTCAGATGAGACCAAAGTAAGTTCTTATCGGATATTTGTGATCAAAGCTGCGAATTATTCAACTTTTAATTTGGCGAAAGCAAACGCTGTCTCCACTTCTGATTCCATACAAGTTAGCAAGACGGGTTATAACATCTCTCAGATCTTGTCTTCAGGAGCCAAGGATGTGGATGGAGCTCTTGTTAAAACAGGGGTTAGTTATCGGGTGTTTGTCATGGCGATTGATAGCAGTAATGCAGCTAATAATGTGTTGTCTTCTGCTTCATCTGCAATTACGCTGTCAAGCGTAGGTATCACTGGCTTGAGTGTTAGCGACGTTAGCGATTATAATGATGGCCGTGATTTGAAGGTGTCATTTACTCATGCTACGGACGAAACCTATATTAGCCAATACCGAATCATAGTAGTACCTACGTCATATTACAGCAGCTTCAGCTTATCTGACGCGAATAATACATCGAGTGCCTACTATACAACTGTGAGTACATCAGGATCTACTACCAATCAAGTATTGAACTCGTCAGCAAGAGATGTACGCGGCAATTTGATAAAGAATGGCACTAGCTATAGAGTGTATGTGTTATCTATCGGAAGCGGGTCTTATTTAGGGGCTAATGTACTTTCGTCTGCTTCATCGGATATTATGTTGTTTAATGTTTCGAGCTTGAGTGCCGTTTCTAACTTGAGTGTTAGCGACGTTGACGACCATGGTGATGGCCGTGATCTGAAGGTGTCATTTACTCATGCCACGGATGAAACCTATATTAGCCAGTATCGGATTATGGTAGTGCCCGCGTCATATTCCAGCAGTTTCAGCTTATCTGATGCGAATAATGTATCCAGTACCTACTATACAACCGTAAGTACAACTGGATCTACTACTAATCAAGTGTTGACCTCGTCAACCAGAGATGTGCGTGGCACTTTGATAAAGGACGGAATTAACTATAAAGTGTATGTGTTATCAATCGGAAACGCGAATTACTCGGGGCCTAATGTATTGTCCGGGGAATCACCTGTCATAACCTTGTCGGGTAAAATCCCGGTTGTCTCTGTAACGAATGTAACGTATAGTGTGAACGATGGTAAAATACTGATAAGTTTCAACAAATCATCCATTGAGACGAATATCTCGGAGTACCGGGTATTGGTAGTTCCTTCTAAGCAAGGCTTTGGATCGACGGATGCCTTAGGGGTGCAAGCTTCGTTGTATAAGTCGATCGCTCCTAATGGAACGAATCCTTCAATTGTGACTGCGACAAGGGATGTTAACGGAGCTTTAATTACTAAAGGAAAAAAATATAAGGTATATATTCTTGCCGTAGCCAATAGCAGTGGTGTGCAGAATGGTGGTCTTTCAGATTCAACGGAAGAGTTTGAAATATAACTACGCTCAAGTGGAGACGGCTATACTATAAAAAGTAATCTAGCCTGTGCTACGCTGTTCCAGAAGGAACTACGCGGCACAGGCTGTTTGTATGAAGAAGCTTGTGAGAGCCGGGTTATATAGGCAGACGGGCAGAATGAAATAAAGCCCGGCCTTCACGGCCGAGGCTTATTCGTACCATAGGGGACAGGTTACTCGCCTTGCGGTATAGTCAGTCCCAGACCTTCAGCTATGCGCTGGCCGAACTCAGGATCTGCTTTGTAGAAGTGTCCGATCTGGCGGAGCTTGATCTCTTTGTTCTCGACGGGGGTCATGGCGCCTACAATATTGCGGATCAGGCGTGCACGTTCTTCTTCACTCAACAAACGGTAGAGGTCCCCGGGCTGAGTGTAGTGATCGTCATGATTATAGGCTACACTGTCGGCCTGCCCGGTGACTTCAAAAGCTGCCGGCTTGTGTGCAGGCAATTCTGTTGCTCCGCCGAAGCTGTTCGGTTCGTAGTAGACGGAACCGCCGCCGTTATTGCCATGAATCATTGCGCCGTCGCGCTGGTTATTGTTCACCTCGGCGATAGGGCGGTTAATAGGCAACTGATTGTGATTCGCACCTACACGGTAGCGGTGGGCATCGCCATAGGCGAAGAGGCGGCCCTGCAGCATTTTATCAGGAGAAGCTTCAATCCCGGGGACAAAGGAGCCGGGAGAAAATGTAGCCTGCTCCACTTCTGCAAAATAATTCTCCGGATTGCGGTCCAATACCATGCGGCCTACTTCAATGAGCGGGTAATCTTTTTGCGACCATACCTTGGTTACATCGAAGGGATCAAACCGGTAGGTATCAGCATCTTCTACAGGCATAATCTGCACATGCAGTCTCCAGGCAGGGAAATCTCCCTTATCAATCGCATTGAACAAATCCTCTGTATGATAATCCGGATTCTCTCCGGCGATTTGCGCGGCCAGATTCACATCGAGATTCTTTACGCCCTGCTCTGTTTTGAAATGGTATTTGACCCACACTGCTGCACCCTCGGCATTGACCCATTTGAATGTGTGGCTCCCGAAGCCGTGCATATGGCGGAGCGTAGCGGGTATGCCGCGGTCGGACATCAGAATCGTCACTTGATGCAGCGACTCCGGTGAAAGGGACCAGAAGTCCCAGACGGCATTGGGATTCTTCAGATGGGTCTGCGGATGGCGTTTCTGGGTATGAATAAAGTCCGGAAATTTGATTGCATCACGGATGAAAAAGACAGGTGTATTATTGCCGACCAAATCGTAATTACCTTCTTCGGTATAAAATTTCACGGCGAAGCCGCGCGGATCGCGAACGGTATCGGAAGACCCCAATTCCCCGGCTACTGTCGAGAAGCGGATGAACATGGGTGTACGTTTGCCCACTTCGGACAGAAAAGCCGCTTTGGTATATTGAGACAGGTCTTGGGTGACTTCAAAATAACCATGGGCTCCCGCTCCTTTGGCATGAACCACACGTTCGGGCACACGCTCCCGGTTGAAATGCGCCAGCTTTTCCAGCAAATGTACATCCTGCAGCAGTGTAGGTCCACGGGAACCGGCTGTCATGGAGTTCTGGTTATCCCCTACAGGAGCTCCCCAGCTGGTTGTAAGTCTGTTATGGCTCTCACTCATGAATAATCTCCACCTCATATTAAGATTTGAATTTAGAATAAGTATAAATACTATAATATCAAAAAAATTTAAAATATCAATCCTAAATTATAATTATTTTAAATAACCCTGGAGAATCAAGCATTTTCTGTTGCGCTGAGGCTTAAAAATGAACGATAATGGGGCTGTTGGAATTACAGGGAGTTTGGTCAGTTAGGGGGAGACAACATGCTGGATCGGCTGATTAGTCTGCCATTCACGATGACGGATGAGGAGCGCAGAGAACTGCACATCCTTACGCTTAACGAAAATATTTCCAGAGGCAAGTTGTTTGCCAAAATTATTATAGGCATTGAATCAGCTTTGGCAATCACTGACTTGGTAGCTTCTTTCGCTAAGGTGCACGATAGCTTTCATTTCAGCTTTTATTTTATCATGTATGTTTTCATGATCGGACTGAATGTGGCTTTTCTGCTGGGAGCTGCAGCCTATGAAAGAGATGCCAAGCAGGTGGAGGGCAGGTATCGGCTGTATGAGAAGCTGTTTATCGTATATGCGTATACTTTTGTGATTTGGGGTTCTGTCGTGACGTTGTCGGATCAGCGGCTATATGGGCAAGTGATGGCTTTTGTGATTAATCTGGTCAGCATTTCGGTCATCTTTTATTTCAATAACAGGATGGTGCTGTACCTGTATGGAGTCTCGGCAGGATTGCTGTATATCGGGCTCCCCTTGTTTCAATCGTCTTCGAATGTACTGATAGGCCACTACGTCAATCTGACTTTGTTCCTTTTCTTTACCTGGGTGGCATCAAGAATTCTCTATGTGAACTATTGCAGCAATTATTACAACGGGATACTGCTGGGGAACAGCCACCGGAAGCTGGAAGAGCAGGTCATTCAGAATGAAAAAGTACATCAGGAACTGGCCCGGGCCAACGGGGAGCTGCAGAGGTTATCGCTTATCGATGCGCTGACAGAAATTCCGAACCGCCGTGCTTTCGACCAAAGGATACAACAGCTGTTAAGCTCGGGCAAGGAAGCGGCCAGTATGGTTGCTGTATTAATCATTGATATTGATTACTTCAAATCATTCAACGACAACTACGGGCATGCTGAAGGGGATCGGATCATTAAAGAAGTGGCTCAGGTGATCCATGGGGAAATGGAGGGGGAGCGGCAATTTGCAGCCCGGCTGGGGGGTGAGGAGTTCGTCGTTGCAGCCTTTGATACCGGGGTGAGCGGGGCGATGGGGCTTAGTGAAAGAATCCGTATGCGTATTCAACAAATGTCGGTTCACCACGGATATTCCGAAGTCAGCTCCTATATTACAGTGAGCATAGGCGCCGCCGCAGGTGAAGCGACGAATCCGGGGGAGATTGCGCTGCTAATGGAGCTCGCAGATCAGGGGTTATATGTGGCGAAAACGAGCGGCCGCAACAGAGTATCCACCGCAAACGGCACAATCTAAAAATCCCGCCTGCAGCATTGAAGCTGGAGGCGGGACAAGGTTGCTAACGGTTAACCTTTGATATACATCCGGTTGTAATATTCCTCCAGCATCCGTTTGCTCGCGAATTCGGTACGGGTAGTTTCGATGCTCTTGCGCATCATCTGTACCCACTTCTCCTTATCCTTATAGAAGGTTGGGAGGACACGGTTCAGGAGTGTCTCGTAGAGGGCATTGCTGTCATGCTGGTCAAGCACAGCAAAATCAGTCGTCTCGAAGCCGTCTCCAATCTGCCAGCCATTCTCGCCGTCGATGCAGGCCTCCGGCCACCAGCCGTCAAGGATGGAACAGTTCAGGACACCGTTCATGGCAGCCTTCATACCGGAGGTGCCGCTGGCTTCCAGCGGACGGCGCGGATTGTTGAGCCAAATGTCAGAACCCCGCGTCAGCATTGCTCCGATCGTCATATCGTAATTTTCCAGGAAGACTACGCTCTTCGGATATTTTTTCATCATGGACACGAGGTTGCTAACGATTTTTTTGCCGTTGTCATCCAGCGGGTGGGCTTTGCCGGAGAATACAATTTGGATGCGGCCGCTCTCCAGGTAAGGCTCAATAATCTCAGGCTGGGAAAAAATCAGGTCGCTGCGTTTGTAAGGTGCTGCCCGCCGGGAGAAGCCAATCAGCAGATTGTCCGCATTCAGCGAGATACCGGAACGTTCTTCAATAAAGCCGATTAGCTCGCCTTTGATCTCCTTATGTGCGGCCCACAGATCGCCGTCTTCTTCAAAGGCTCTGGTCATCCGTTCATCAACCCAGGTTGGGGTATGAATGGCATTGGTGATGCCGATGATCTCCGAACGGCCGGCGACTTCCTTCCACATTTTATTCGCGGTATCGGCATGAAGTTGGGCTACAGCGTTAGAGATACGCGACAGGCGCAGTCCGGCTACGGTCATATTGAACGGATCGCCGCCGATGCGCACCATCTGGTCACGGGTCAAGCCGTTAAAAGCGCTCATATACTCCAGACGGTCCAGTGGATGCGTCTCATTGCCTTCCTTAATCGGTGTATGTGTAGTGAACACAACTTCTTCCCGGGTAGCTTTCCAGGCTTCTTCAAAGGTGCTGCCGCCGGACATTTTTTCACGGATCAGTTCGATAGCGGCCAGTGCCGCATGTCCCTCGTTGAAATGGTAGACGTCAATCGGAATATCGAGTGCGCGCATGGCTTTTACCCCGCCTATTCCGAGGACAATCTCCTGTGCGATCCGTTCTTCCCCAAACCAGCCGTAGAGCTGGCCCGTAATCCAGGCATCCCCGTTCTCCGGAATATCCGTATCGAGCAGATACAGTGGATTGTTGCCGAAATGATCGGTTTTCCAAACCTTGCAGACTACATCGATCTTGCGGACCTTAACGGTGACCTTCACGCCTGTATCCTCAAGGAAATCATAGACGTAATTGTGGTAGGAGTCGTAAGGATTGCCGTTAGCGTCAATCTTCTGGTCCGTGTAGCCTTGCTTCCATTTCAGGCCGATGGGGATGATTGGAGCGTGGATATCCTTGGCACCCTTGATGTAGTCTCCGGCCAATATGCCCAGGCCACCGGCGTACATTTTGAAGTCGGAATGCAGTCCGTACTCCATGCTGAAATAAGCTACTGACGGTAATTGGTTCTGGTTCACTTGATAAGCCTCCTAAATACATAGTAGAGTAAAAACTGGCGTTACTGCAGGCTTAATCTAAGGTGCAAACGTTTGCTCAAATGGGCGAAAAAACTTTCCTGGAAGCGATTGCACACCTATTTTAGCACATTTGGAGAAAAAAAGCATACCGAAGTTTTAAAAAGAAATGGCCCGATGTAAAGCAGTATTTTTCATAACCGCCTGGATGGCTCCGTGGAGTAGGCCCCGCAGGCTAGGACTGAAGTAGCGTTGCAAATTCCGGCCCGAGCGTATTATCCCAAAAATTCATTTCTGCTCATAAAGTGAGAGCCGGCAGCCGAAATAAATAAAGATATTTATCACAACATAGGGGGAACCGATCACATGAAAAAAACCGTCAGTATTCTTGCAAGTTGCTTGCTGGCCATCAGCATGATGTCAGGAGCGGCACAGGCCAAACCCGAAAACAATAATGGTAAGGGTAACGGCAACGGTAACGGCAATGGTAAAAGTATAGTAGAAGCTCCAGCTTCGGTACCTGCTAATGCAGCAGCACCAACAGACAAGGATAAAGACAAGGACAAGGACAAGGGAATTGAGAGTATCAAAGAAAAGGATAAAGAGTCCGTTACTACTGTTACCTATGCTACATATGGAAATAAGGGCCATAATGGATATAAGGGTCTTCTGCATGCTATCGAAAATGTAAAGGACAAACCGGCAGGGGCCGTGATTGCAGAGCTTTTATTGACCCAGTATTCTACGGATCTGACACCAGAAATGAAGGCTGAGCTGGTAGCCATTAAAGATAAGGATGCCGCTTTGTCAGCACTTGCGGAGATTCTGAACCAAAAAGGTAGTGTAACCGATGCGGTATACGTCCAGAAAGAAGCTATTCTGGCTAACGTAAAGAATCTGAACTCGTATAAAAAGCTTGGCAAGCTGTATGCACAAACCGGTAAAAAAGGGGTAAAGCTGTACGTTAACGGTGAAGAGTCCGCCTCTGGCGTTGCTCCTATTGTTACATCCGGAAGTACACTGGTACCGTTCAAAGCTATTGCTGAAGCCTTGCAGGCTGAAGTGGTATGGAATGGGAAGGAGCGTTCGGTGACCATGACCCGCGAAGGGACTACGGTAAAGCTGTTTATTAATAACAAGACGGCGTATGTCAACGGTAAGGCTGTCACTCTTCAGGTAGCGCCGGCCATCGTTAAGGGCAATACGGTTGTACCCGTCCGCTTTGTCAGTGAAGCCTTGAAAGCTACTGTGAAATGGGAGCCGGAATCCCAATCGGTAGTCATCTACGAAGAGTAGAAGATTACAGCAGCCCCAGGCCGCAGTATATGTTCAAGAGGAAGTTAGCTTGCATTCAAGAGAAGGCACGGCAGTCACTGCTGTGTCTTTTTGTTAATATATGAATTTATATGTTTCATGCTATAAATTGTCTGCTTAGTACAGAGAGAAATGGGGTTTGATAAAACCGTGTAAACCCGAGTAAGATAGAGTGTAACAAGTTAGGATGGTGAACAGATTGGGTATAGTGATAATCGGCAGCCTGAACATGGATATGGTGGTGCGCACAAGCCGGGCACCAGAGGCCGGAGAGACATTGTTCGGACAGGACTTTACCCTGTCTCCAGGCGGGAAGGGCGCAAATCAGGCAGCAGCAGCCGCCCGTCTTGGCGCAGAGGTGACGATGATCGGCAGAGTAGGCAAGGATGCCTTCGGCAACGAGCTGCTTGAGGTCATGCGCCAGGAACAGATCCATACGGAGCATATTGGACAGAGTGAAACACTTAGTACAGGGGTCGCTTCCATCGTTGTGGACGGAGAAGGGGAAAACCGGATTATCGTTGTGCCAGGGGCGAATATCGAGATGGGTCCAGCGGATATTGAAGCACTTGCGCCGATCATCAGCCAGGCGGAAATGGTGGTCTTGCAGCTGGAGACGGACCTCTCAATGTGTGCACATGCTGCGGCTATCGCCGACAGGCATGGAATTCCGGTAATCCTGAACCCGGCACCGGCCCGGGCTCTTGATGATGCATTTCTCCAGCATGTTACCTACCTGACACCCAATGAGACGGAAGCGGGCATCCTGGCAGGAATGGCCGTGAACAGTATTGATGATGCAGAGCAAGCGGCGCGTATACTGTTACAAAAAGGGGTCCGCGACGTTATTGTGACCCTTGGTCCTAAAGGAGCGCTAATTGTGAATCATGCCGGCAGCCTGCATATTCCAGGTTTTCCTGTACAAGCTGTTGACACGGTAGCGGCTGGAGATTCTTTTAACGGAGCCCTGGCCTGGCAGCTTACCAAAGGAAAGACGCTTGACGAAGCGGTCAGATTCGCAAATGCTGTCGGTGCGCTGGCTGTAGGCAAGAAGGGGGCGATTCCGTCGCTGCCGCAGCTGCCGGAGGTTGAGCAATTTCTCCAGGACGCTGCTGAACAGTAAATGAATCCTAGCTACTAGCTTATACATAAGGAGCTGAAGGAAATGAGCGGCACAGTAACTGTTAGACATGTAACCCTTGGTGAGGATATTCCCAAAATCTGTGTTCCACTGGTTGGAGCTACGGCAGCTGAGCTAATAGCAGAAGCAGAGGCACTGAAGGAGCTGGCACCGGATCTGGTGGAATGGCGGAGCGACTTTTTTGCAGAGATAGAAGATCTCACCGCAGTACAGGAAACCTTGTCCGCAATTTCCTCCGTCCTTCCGGATATGCCGCTGATCTTCACGTTCCGCAGTGTAGAGGAAGGCGGCGAGCGGGCGATTGCGAAGGAATATTATATCCGGCTGAATCAAGCGGCTGCAGAGAGCGGCTGTGTGGATATCATTGATGTGGAGCTGTTCAAGGGGGAGGATATCGTTCGTGAGTTAATTGCGGCTGCGCATGCCTGTGGGGTGTTCGTGATCGTCTCGAATCACGATTTCCACGGAACACCCTCCCAGGAGGAGATGATCTCACGGCTGCGCAAGGCCCAGGAGCTTGGCGGAGATCTGCCTAAAATCGCTGTCATGCCGCAGCATGCGGGTGATGTGCTGACCCTGCTGGCTGCGACAAATACGATGCGGGACCAATATGCGGACCGTCCGATCATTACGATGTCCATGGCCGGAGAAGGGGTAATCAGCCGCTTGGCCGGAGAAATCTTCGGCTCGGCGCTGACCTTTGGCGCAGCACACAAGCCCTCGGCTCCGGGTCAGGTGGCGGTTAACGAGCTGCGCAGTGTGCTGGAGCTGCTGCACCGCAGCCTGTAGAAACTGTAACAATGCGAGTGAAAAGCTGGAAGTAGCCAGCCATACCAAATTTCCCGGCTCGGCGTATAAGTCTTTTGTGCGCAGGGTCCGGGAATTTGTTGTACACCACCTAATCCTGCACTGTAATTCCCCGTGACTTAAATACGTCTTTAGCCACAAAGGTTGCATTCAGCACACGCGGAAATCCGGCGTAAGGCGCGCAGTGCAGGATGGCTTCCACGATTTCTTTAGGAGAAAGTCCTACATTGAGCGCGGCATTGATGTGGACATTAAGCTGTGGTTCGCAGCCACCCAGAGTGGTGAGTGAGGAAATGGTGATGAGTTGGCGCTGCCGCAAATCCAGTCCATCACGGGTATAAATATCGCCAAAAGCAAATTCAATTACAAATTTTCCTAGATCAGGAGAGATATCTTTCAGCGATTCAATCACTTGGGTTCCCCCGCTACCGTCCACCTCCATCAGCTTCTCCCAACCGCGATCATAACGTTCTGTAGTCATAAGTTAACCTCCGTTTAAATTAGGATTTCCTGCTCTGTACCCAGAGTACAGCTTAGAGCGCGCTCTAATGCAACCGTTCATTTGCTGTGGTATGATTTCAGCATGAATAACTTACTTACGATTCAGGAAATGTCCCGCCTGACGGGACTGTCAGCACATACGCTGCGTTATTATGAGAAAGTAGGCATGCTGGAAGGGGTGTCCAGGAATGAACAGGGCTACCGCGCCTATTCCGAGACCGATGTGTCTTGGGTACAATTCCTGGTCATTCTGAGAGAGCTGGATATCCCCATCCGGGAAATGAAGCGTTATTCCGATCTGCGCAGCCAAGGTCCGTCCACCGTCCATGAGAGACGATTGATGCTGGAAGCCCACCAGAGCAGGGTCCAGCAGCAGATGCAAAAGCTTGGCGATAATCTCGGGAAGATTGCCGACAAGATTCAGTACTACAAAGAAATGGAGGAAGAAGTGGAAGCGGATATACAATAGAGCGGCAGCGGGATAATCCGCTGCCGCTGTTGCTAGGTTGCTCACCGGAAAAGCTGGCAATTTTGCTCACGGATGATTTTGTTGAATACAGAAGCTCTGGAAGGGTATAGCGTAAGGAAGATATGACTGGCGAAGGAGGGGCGGGTGTGGTGGAGATGACACTGAGTGAACCAAAGACAGAGTTAAAGTTAATCCATATGGAGGATGTCAAAACCAAAGAAGTCAACTGGCTATGGTATCCATATATCCGATTTGGAAAGATCACCGTAATTGAAGGTGATCCGGGAGAGGGGAAGACAACCCTAATACTAAAGACAGCAGCACTGCTTAGCAAAGGGTTGCCGCTTCCCTGTACCGATGGCGGTCATCTATCAGACAGCAGAGGACGGATTGGAGGATACTATCTACATTTGTTAAGCTTTTGGTAAAAACACAGAGATAGAAAAAAGTCCATTATTATAGTATGCTTCTATTTTTCCATTCAACCGTCTGGTAATTTCTTTGGCTATCGCTAATCCCAACCCTGTAGTTTTTTTGTTCCTGGATTGATCCTTTGTATAAAAGCGTTCAAAAATATTATCCAAATCATCCTTCGTCATTGGTTCACTTGTATTGGAAAATGTAAAAATATAGCCATCTGATTCATGGATTTCAAAACGATATTCTCCCTTTCCATGTTCAAGCGTATTAAAAAGAATATTTAAAAATATTCTCTTCACCGCTTGCTCATCCCCTTGTATGATACAAGGTTTTTCAGGTAAGTGAACGGTAGGTTCATGTCCTTTTTTATTAAAATCGTCATAATATATAGCAAGGGAATCTGCCAAAACTTTTTTTGCATCTACAGGTACATGTTCATAATTAATCTCGCCTGATTCAATACGAACATATTCAAATAGTTGTTCCAGTAGCATTTTAACCATATTCTGTCGTTCTAATATAATCGATAAGTATTCTTGGCGTTCTTCCTCTGTAACACCTGACTGTAGCATTTGAACGTACCCACCGGCTGTGGTCAAGGGTGTCCGTAAATCGTGTGATATGTTCGTGATACTCTGTCTAAAATTCTGATTTATCCTTCTGATTTGGATGTGTGACAATCGAATATCTTTAATTAATTTATTGAGCACATTGACCAAGTTGATTATATCTCTTTGTTTGGCTATCACTGTCAGGAGCTGATTGGTATCTGTTGTATTCATTATTTCTTCTAGTTGCTGTGTAATATGCTTCATATTCAATCTATAGTATGTGTGATACAAAATAGAAATCAGTAGCAAGAGCAATAACACAAAAATTATAATCATCTTAATATTTTCCATATCAGCGCCTTCTTTTAATCAATCTACATCTCTTTTTGTAAATAACAGGCTGGATCCTGCAACGGTCATAACTCCCATGAAAACAAACACAACAGAGTACCTTAGAAAATCCTCTGGCTTTGATGTAAAATCTATTATTGTATTACGCATATTCGAAAGACTATATCTAAAAAAAATATCATTATTTGTTAATGAGGTCAGCATTCCTGCAACAAATTTCCCTCCAGTTATTAATAAAACTGAAGCGATAACTGTTATTCCTCCGTTTTTAAAGAGGTATGAGCACAAAACTCCAATTCCTGTAACTCCCCAAAACACACAAAGAATTCCTACATTCATTCGAATAAATGCCATCAAATCAACATGTCCTAATTGGAATAATATCGTATTTGATAATAAACTTAAACTACCGAAAGCTAATAAAATCATTGTAACAACGGACGATATAGCAATATACTGACCCAGAACTAATTTCCATCTAGCGATTCCATGACAAGCCATTTGTCGTATACTACCATTTGCATATTCAGCAGTAATAATGAAAACAACAAAGATAAGGATAATATAGAAGATCATATCTCCTCCATAGGATCCTTGATAACTGGAGATTCCTGTTTCCCTCATCTGTGCTTTTATCTCCGAAGAAAAATGAGCTGAATTTTGTTCAAACACAGTTGCCACAAAAGCAATAACATTCATTGCCAACAATATAATTGAAATCGCATAAAAAATCTTACTTCTAAATATTTTATAAAATTCACTCGAAATTATATTCATCATCCTAGTTACCTCCCATCATCTTTACAAAATATGCTTCTGTATCATTGCCTTCTAAACAGATACTCGACACTAAAACACCATTCTCTATCAATTCTTTATTTATCTGTGCTGATATATCCAAGCAATCATAAATACATATTTTTCCTTGATCAAAGACTTGATAGTCGGTACTCCTGATATTGTTTTTGATTATGTATGCTGCTTTTTCTAAATCATCAACTTCTATAGAGATACATTTTTTGCAACGATTCTCCAATTCAGCAGCTTCAAATTCATCAACTAATACACCTTTATCAATGATGCCGTATTTTGTTGCAATTCTAGTAAGTTCTCCTAAAATATGAGAGGATATTAAAATCGTAATCTTATTTTCGAAATTGAGTTTAAGAATTAATTCTCTGATTTCTTTGATACCAGAAGGGTCTAGTCCATTGATAGGCTCATCTAAAATAAGAAAATCAGGATTTCCCAGTAACGCAATAGCAATCGACAGACGCTGCTTCATACCAAGTGAAAATTTTTTGGTTTTCTTCTTGCCTGTATTTTGCAACCCTACTAAATTAAGCACATCATCTACATTTCTATTATCTGGAATACCAAGTAGTTTATTATAATATATCAGATTTTGTCTGGCCGTCATGTCAGGATAAAGTGCTGGTTGCTCAATGACACACCCTATTCTTTTCCTGCCCTTTTCTAAATGGCTACTTTCAAACAGTTCAATTTCTCCTTGGCTCTGATGGATTAATCCACTCACCATCTTCATAAGTGTAGTTTTACCTGCTCCATTTTTTCCAATAAACCCATAAATATCTCCTTTTTCGATATTCAGATTTACTTCATTTACAGCTATTTGTTTTCCATACTTTTTGGTTAGGCAATTGGTTTGTAATACTAAACTCATATCTCTTCACCTTTACTTTCTGTAATTTAACTAAATCATATATGAAAGGTATCAAAATTGAATTTAGAATTTATCAAGAAAGTCTAAAGATAATATCTCAATTATCCTGCATCTTATATCCTATTCCCCAAACTGTTTTGATATATGCTTCTCCATGCTTCAATTTATTTCGCAGATTGCTAACATGTACCGTTACTGCTCTTTCATCAACAACGTATTCTTCTGACCAGACGCTCTCAAAGATATTCTGCTTAGTAAATACCTTCTTGGGATTGCTAATTAATAATTCCAAGATGCAATATTCTTTTACTGTGAGTTCAATTGGCTCATCATTAATGGTTACACTATGATTTTCACTATCTACAACTAAATCTTTAAATTCTAACCTCTTAGTTTTCTCGATTGCTGGAATTTTGTTGGTTCTTCTTAGCACTGCGCCTATTCGTACAATCAATTCTTCATTGATAAATGGCTTTGTTATATAATCATCTGCCCCATCCCGGAGTAATCCAAGTTTAGTATCTAAATCATCTTTTGCCGATACACATATAATTGGAATTTGCATTTGTTTGTTAATTTTTAAGAGTATTTCCTCCCCGCTTAATCCTGGTAACATCAGATCCAGCAAAATCAAATCAAAGGATTCTTTTGCTAACAATAGAAGAGCTTCCGTTCCAGAAAATGCAGACGTTACTTCATATTGATTTTTTCTTAGTAAAGTTTGCACCATTTTATTAATTTCAGTATCATCCTCGACTATTAATATCTTGTTCATTTTTTTCTCCATTTCTATGTAAAAATTTATTACTTTAGGAACTTATTATATCCAGACGTACTTGAATTTCACAGCCACATTCGTTGCTCAAACTTACATTCAATAACGAAAATGCCCCAGACCACCACTATTGGTCTGAGGCTTCACCCAATGGAGTAAATATCCCTCTGAAACGAGTAATCTAGTTCATTCCTGCTTCGCGCCGGTATAGACATGTACGGCATCCCGCAGAAACCGGGCCAGGCCGGGACGGGTTTTGTCGTAATAGGCGGTGAACCGCTCATCGTCGACATACATCTGCGCTACTCCCGCGTGAGCTTCCTTGGAATAGGTGTCCCAGTAGAAGGTCAGCCACTGGCGGTGCAGATCTGCCGCTTTTTGCGCCAGCTCACTTGCCGAATCGCCTTGCTCCATCGCCTGCTCCAGGGATTCGAACATCTCCTCTTCCAGCTGCTGAACGGCGGCGTACTGCTCTTCGGTCATGTTCCCCAGCTTGCGGTTGGATTGGTCAACAGCATCATCCCCGTATTTGCTGCGGATCTCCTGCCCATATTTCTGCTCGTTATCATCAATCAGCTTTTGCTTGAAGCCTGCGAACTTCTCTTCATTGCTCATCGTTATTCTCCCTTCGGCTTGTGCCAGTGTTCTCTCGACGTTCAGGATCAGCGTATCGAGCTGTTGTCTGCGCTGAAGCAGCTTCTCATGATGCTCGCGCAGGGCCTGGACGCCATCAAAGGAAGGTGCGGTTACAAGCTCTTTGATCCCTTCCAGACTTAGGCCCAGCTCCCGGTAAAAAAGAATCTGCTGCAACCGGTCCACTTCAGCCTGGCCATAGATACGGTATCCCGAGGAGTTGATTCTCGCCGGCTTGAGAATACCAAACTCATCGTAATACCGCAGGGTCCGTGTACTGATTCCCGCAAGCGCCCCCAGCTTCTGCACGGTATACTCCATCATTTCTTCAGCCTCCAGCTCATTCTCAGCGTGTATTTGATTGGATCGCTTCACGTCAGCGACTTGCAAGCAGCTGCTTGCAAAATGAATGTACACCTTTACGTAACGGCAATGTCAATCTTTTTTATGATGAAAAAACAGCGGCAGTCTCCCTAGTATACCCACTAAGGGAACTGCCGCTGTCGTGTGGCGATAATGAATGCAGTTTACTTTTTGCCGAGTTGTGCTGCAAAATAGGCCTGCAACTCAGCCAGCTTGCGTGGATCAGCCAAAGCGTCCTCAGCCGGGAAATAGTGCTCGGCAACGAGGTCCCAGGTGGGAACGATCTTCTGCGCGTTCATCGCTTTGATCGCAATCTTGACCGTCTTGCGTTCTCTGGCATTGGAGAAGGTGTCCACATAGTGCTGGGAGCGTTCGAAGTCGAGATCCGGGAAGACGGCGCGGAAAATTTCCGCTGTCATCTTGGCATCGTCCAGCGCACGATGCGCGGAGCCGGAAGGCTCCAGCTCGAATAGGGCCATCGCCCCTTCGACGCTGATATCGTTGGTGAGGCCGCGGGCACGCAGCACGCCTTTGAGCAGATCGAAATAGGTGGCAGACAGCCAGTAGGCATCGTCTATTTTGTGCATGCGGACATCCTGAATGATCCGTTTCATATCCTCCCCGCCCCAGGTTAGAAGGAGCACGCCGTCCAGGCTCTGATCCAGCCAGGCCCGAAAGGCCGTAATCACCTTAGGGAACCGTTCGGCCACGTCGATATCCTCCTGGGGGATGCCGGTTTTTTTCTTAATGAACGAATTCAGGGTGGAGAAGTATATGGGTTTGATCAAAGCTGAGAATTCATCCTTATATTGCAAAGAAGCGTCTAACCGGACGGCTCCAATCTCAATGACCTCCATAGGGTGCTCGCTGGCAAATTTGCGGCCGTTGAATTCGATGTCCAGAATAATATAATCCACAGGTAATGCCTCCGTTTCAGTGACTGGCGCTAGGATTGCCTTAAAATACGCCGACTATTCTATTTTAGCAAAAAAAACGCAGGAGTGGGGGGTTCAGAGGGATTCTACCGTTGGTATGCAGGAGGGAGGGTGCCGGGGTGTCGAATAGGTGGGGATGTAGGGATAAGTGGAAGAGAATCTGGAGCTGCTGGAAATGGGCTTCGGTTATGTAGTTTACGAGTAGACTAGGGGGCATTGTCATGGAAGACGAAGCATTATTGAAAGAGCATATCTGCGGGCTGGAAAAACTGCTGCTGAGCGCGGAGGTACGGACATCACCGGAAAAGCTGGCGCTTTTGCTGACAGATGATTTTGTGGAGTTCGGAAGCTCCGGCAGGGTGTGGCATAAAGAAGACATGACTGGTGAAGGAGGCGCGGGTGTGGTGAAGATGACCCTGAGCGGGTTCGAGCTTTATCCGCTGTCTGAAGGGGCCGTGCTGGCTACTTACCGGACCTGTAACGCTGAAACCGGCAGGGTGACCCTCCGCAGCTCTATATGGAAATTTAGGGATGGACGCTGGCAGATGTTTTTTCATCAAGGGACACCGGCCTGGGTGGGGGATTGACAGCAACCGGTATATGCAGAGAAGAACGTATGTGGAAAAAGTACAACTAATCCGGGTGACCGCACGGCCGAAACCACAGTAATGGGAAAAAGTACAACTAATTAGCCCGATTGATGGGGAAATCCTGATTTTGGTTGAAATAGATGGAGGAAATCCAACTAAACCTGGCTGCGATACGGATTTCGGCAGATTTAGTGGTACTAATTCCACTTGGGAATCCAGCGCTTCAGCTCTGGAAGCTGTCCCGGATCACATGGCCCTGCCCGAGTGTGATTTCCACAAAACCGGCCATTTGCCGGGCTTGATAGCGGATCGGCTTGATGCTGCCCATGATGATGATGTTTCGGACATCGGCTGTGCCTTCTGTTGGAAGAGCGAAAGCCTTGGTATAGGGGAATTCTTCGCTAAGAGTGGTGTGGATGGCACCGATCAGGCGGTCGTTTTCGCTTCTGCCCATCAGGTTCATGATGATCGAACCGCGGCTGTTCAGCTTGGAGCGGGCCAGGGCGAAGAACTCGCTGGAGACCAGATGTTGCGGGGTGCCGTCTGCGGTGAAGGCATCCAGAAGGATGAAGTCATAGCGGTGGTCCGGCTCATCCTCCAGAATGCTGCGCCCATCCCCGACAACAACATTGTCCTGGCTGCAGCCAAAGTGCTGCCGGCTGAGCTTCACAACCTCTGCACTTACCTCAGCGGTCTTAAAGCGCTTCTCTGCGAAATAACCGGCGATCGTCCCGATGCCATGTCCAATAACAAACACATCTTCGAACAATGCCCCGCCTGCCTCCATTAAGTGGATCATTGCTCTAGGATACTCAAAGACCACCCGGCGGGGGTGGTTCAGATCAAGGGCTCCCTGAATGGCGTCTCCTGAAAACTGCAGCACACGGAACTTGCCTCTCTCGCCATATAATTCTGTGGTATCGTAAACTTGGATTTCATGCCCTTCCCCGGTGGTGCGTAACCATGGCTGCAAAGCGATCAGTCTCCTTAAATAAGCGATATGCGTTTATATTCGTTCGGTGTGACGCCGACTATTTTTTTGAACAGCTTATTGAAATAGGCGGGATCGGGGTAGCCGACTTCAGCTCCAATCTCATGGATCTTCAGATCATGCGCATTCTTCAGCAGCTGTTTGGCCTTGCGGATACGGATTTCTATCACATAGTCAGTCAGGGTCAGCCCGGTTTCCTGCTTGAACAGCTTGCTCAAGTAGCTTGGTGTCAAAAATACCATCCCTGCCAGCATGTTCAAATCGGCGTGCTGATTGTAGTGAGCCGCTACCCAGCGCTTCACGGTTTCGACGGCGGTGCCTGACAGCTCCAGACGGTGGGTGCGGATTACGCTTAATGCGTCCGAGAAGGAGGAGATGAACATCTGCTTGATCTCTTCAAAGCTCATGCAGGTCTCCATCTGTTCCTCAAGCGAAGACCGGCTGCTTACTCTGTAAACGGCTCCGAATTCCTGAAGCTCCTTGCGTGCTGTGTCCTCAACTTCCCGGCAGGCCCGCAGAATCTGTTCAGGACAAGCCCGCTGCGATTCCAGCAAAGAGAACATGGACTGGAGATGTTCCAGAACGCCGGATATATTCAAAATTTGCAGATCGTGGATCAGCGGCTCACGCACAAGCGTAAAGGGATCATTCAGGCTTATGCCGGCAGCCGTAAGCTCCTGAGCAGTAATATAATGCAGCGGCTGCGAATTGTAAATCCCGGCATCACAGGCCACCTTGGCTTCCAGGTAGGCGGATCTGAGCTTGGAGGGAGTGCTGTATGAGCCGCTGACTCCGGCATGGAGGTATTGTCCGCTGCTTGCCGCCCGGATAGTCCCGCCGATACGATTCAATTCCGCAGCTGTTAAAGGTTCAGCAGAATACCAGATCCATACATACAGTCCCTTTCGGATTTCCAGAAGGTCAAGCAATATTTCCTTCTCTTGCCGCAGACTGTCTGAGCAGGCACAGACGGTTTCCCGCGAGCTTCCTTTGAGCACGAACACGGAGAAGTAAGGCTGGGGCAAGGTAAGGCTGCTTAGAAGGATTTCGGATGGCTGCTCGACATGCAGCAGCGAGAGCAGAAGCCCGGAACGCTGGCGTTCTTCCTTTTCCCGAAACAGCTTCTGCTCCTCATCCAGACGGTAGAGCACTTCAAAAAGCTGCTCTTTGTTGATAGGCTTCAGTAAATAGTCCACAGCAGAGCTGCGGATCGCTTCCCGCGCATAATTAAATTCTATAAATCCGCTCATCAGGAGTGTACGTATCTGCGGATACCCGGCTTTGAGCTGTTTGATCAGCTCCAGCCCGTCGACATGTGGCATCCGGATGTCTGTAATGACCACATCAATCTGAAGGGAGGGAAGGTCATCCAGCAGCTGCTTGCCGTCGGCATACGTTCCTATGACAAGAAAGCCGCTGCTCTCCTTGCCTATCATCCGGGCCAGGCCCTCGCGAATCAGAATCTCATCATCTACAATCACAATACGCAGCAATCCGGAATCCCTCCTTTAAAATAACTAGTATTATTCCTCCCGGAGGCGGCTGGTGAGCGCTTCAATGCGCAAGGTGACACGGGTGCCTCTGCCGGGCTCGCTGCTTACGCTTAGACCGAGCAAAGGGCCGTAATGCAGGCGGATCCGCTCGTTCACGTTCCTAAGACCAATGCCGAACCTTTCACCGTCTGCTCCGCTTCTCAGGCTATCGTTCAAAGCACGCAGAGTGTCACTATCCATACCCACACCATCATCCTCTACGCAAAATACTGCTTGACCATCCTCTTCCCAACCGCCGATGCTCAGTGTACCGGGTCCTTCCTTGGGTTCCAGGCCGTGAAAGACAGCATTCTCGACAATCGGCTGCAGGACCAGCTTAATGACAGGAAGGGGGAGTAATGCTTCAGGCACTGTAATATCCAGTCTGAATTTATCCGGGAAGCGGATCTGCAGCAGATGCAGATAATTCCGTACATGGTCCAGCTCGTGGCGGATCGTAACCATCTCTTCGCTGCGGACAATGCCGTAGCGCATTTGCAATCCGAGCAGATAGGTCAGCTCCGCGACCCGCGGGTCGTCACTGCTCTCGGCCAGCATACGGATCGATTCCAGGGTGTTATAAATGAAATGCGGGTTAATCTGGTTCTGCAGCGCCCGCATATCGGCCTTCTGTTTTCTTTTTTCCGTCAGAGAGACCTCCTGCAGCAAATCCTTGACCCGGACAATCATCCGGTTGAAGTGGCTGCCAAGCATGCCGATTTCATCGTTGTATTTGGGATGCAGCCAGACCTCCAGATTGCCGTGCTGGACCTGTTTCATCAGCCGGACCATCGATTTCAGCGGCTTTGTCAGCGCATGCGAGATGATCGTAGCGACGAAAAGGGCAAAGGCTATAATCGCGAGTGTGGTCAGAATCAGCGTATTGCGGGTCTTCTCGACCGGTGATAGAATGCGGGCGAGCGGAATAGAAACAAGGGTCGTCCATCCGGTTTTTTTGGATACGGTATATACAGCGAGATAATCCTTGCCGTCCAGATGGATCTGGAAATGGCCCGCCTCTCCATTCGTGTGCTGAAGAAGCAATTTTAAATTTTTTTCCTGCTGCCCGGAGTTGGGGTCCTTTGGGTCATCACTTGCATAGACCAGTTCACCCTTGTCGTCCACTATCAGCGTATTGCCTTGGGTAACGGTATTGACCGGATCAACGATGCCCTTGAAAAGGCTGATGTCGATATCAAAGATGATGATGCCGATTCTTTTCAGAGTACTGACGGAAGTGACCGTGCGCAGGACGCTGAAAACCTCACGGTGATCGCTGGCGCCCACCCGCACAGTATGCCGTCCTTGGACTATGGGAGCAACTCCTGCTGCTTCGCTGAGACGCTGCCATTCGGGAAGCCATTCCTTCGGGAAGAGCTCATGGATATTAAGACCGGTGTCATAAAAGACTAGTCCATATTTGTCCACTAAGTATACGGCAATGATCTCTTCCTTCGTATGGTTCAAATAGCTTAGGAACATTGACATGCTCGAATTCTTATTCCAATTGGTACCCTTCTCTTCCAGGTAGAATTGAACATCGGTGTTATACAGCGGCAGCGCTGTATTACGCTTAAGATCGGCAACATACCGGTCTATGGTATTTGAGGCGCTGTCAGCCATCTGGCTGGCGCTTGAAGTAGCATTCACCAGAACCGAATTGAAGGTAGAGCGGGAAGAAAGATAGCTGACATAAGTGATAGGCATAGAGATCAGAAAGACGAACACGACAATGAGCTTCCGCTCCATGGGCAGATTGGCCAGATACAGCCATAATTGACGTGAGATTCTCCGGACGTATGAAACCACGATTGTTGTTCCTTTCCGTACATCCCCC
Source organism: Paenibacillus sp. P46E (assembly GCF_001909095.1). NCBI lineage: Bacteria > Bacillati > Bacillota > Bacilli > Caryophanales > Paenibacillaceae > Paenibacillus > Paenibacillus sp. P46E. Next base: position 109,392 of record NZ_LVYZ01000030.1, on the reverse strand, counting down.
TTATTTGACCGCTCCGCTGGTCACGCCTTCAAAAATATAACGCTGCAGGAAGAAGTACAAAATGACCGTTGGCAGCAGAATGAGCAGAATTGCTGCACAGATCAGATTCCATTCGCCCGAATTCACCCCTTGGAAACGCATTAGGACGGTCGTCACGACACCAAGGCTCTGTTTGGGCATATATAGGAAAGGGATGTACATATCGTTGTAAATGCTGATCGTCTTCAGGATCACCAGCGTAGCTGTCGCCGGGGTCAGTAGCGGGAAGATGATCGAACGGTAAATTTTGAACAGGGAAGCACCCTCCACCATGGCACTCTCATCCAGATCAACCGGAATGTTGCGGATGAACTGCAGATACAGAATGATCTGGATCACGTCTGCGCCGATGTACAGGACAATTGGGGCGCCCAGGGTGTTGTAGAGGCCCATGTTTTTAATGATGCCGAAGGTGGCAACCTGAGTGGTGATGCTGGGAATAATGGTAGCTATCAGATAAGCACCGAACACAACCGGCTTCAGCTTAAAAGAAAACCGGCCAAGTACGTATGCTACCATTGTCCCAAACAGAATGTTCAGGGTCAATGTAATTATAATGATTACAAGGACATTGCCAAAGCCGCTGAGGAGATCCCCGCGTTGAAATACTGTAATAAAGTTATCAAAGTTGAAAAAGTTCTTAGGCAGTGCCATGGAGCTGCTGGAGTTGAACTCATCGGTCGATTTAAATGCATTGACTATGACTACGTATGGAGGAAAAATGACAACAAAGACCCCGATCAGGAGCGAGACGTATTTGATAATATCAACAAAACGAAATTTGGTGTGTGTCATGTTTATTTGTCTCCTCCCCGGTTAAGAACCAGCTGCTGCATCAGCAGCACAATAACGACAAAGAACAGCAGAATGATACTCATTGCCGAAGCCAGGCCGTAATTATTATATCCGAATGCCGTCTCGACCACACGCTGCACATAAGTTTGGCTGGCCCCCGCTGGGCCGCCTTTGGTGAGCACGAACGGAAGGTCAAAGACTTCCAGTGCACCTGTAACGGTTAGAAACAGATTCAATTGAATAACGGGCTTCATATTCGGCAAGGTCACTCTCCACAGGGTCTGAAAAGAGCCGGCGCCGTCAATCTTGGCCGCTTCATAAATATCGCGCGGAATGGCCTGTAGGGAGGCGATGTAAATGACCATATTGTAGCCCATGAAACGCCAGAATCCAGTGGATGCGAGGGAATAGTTAACGAGGCCTTCAGTCCCGAGCCAGCTGGTCTGGGCCAGATGATGCAGCCCGATGCTGTCCAGGAACAGATTCAGCGAGCCGTTGGTGGTATCAAATACATAGCCAAACATAAAGGCAACAGCGACTCCGTTCATAATATAAGGCAGGAAGAGCATAATCCGGAAGCCGTTGCGACCCCGCAGCCTGCTGTTCAGCACAACGGCGAAATAAATAGCGACGATATTCTGGACAATGCCCATAACGAAGTATGCAAAGTTATGGGTGAATACCTTGAATATATCGGGATTGCTGAAGACCTCACGGTAATTGTCGAGGCCTACCCAAGGCTTCTCGGGGCTGTAGCCGTCCCAGTTCGTAAAACTATAATAGATCAGTGTAATCGCCGGATAATAGGTGAATGTAGCCAGTAGGATCAGTGGAATGAGCAGAAAGGATACGATAATGATCGTCTTCTGTTTGTTGTAGGATAATGTTCCGAACATCGCTTGACCTTCTTTCGTGAAAGCGCTTTTGTATTTATGGCAAAATGGATTATCATGAAGGCGATAATCCATTTTGCGCCGAAGTTATAGGCTATATCTTATCTTTAAAGTGTGATCTTAGGATCAATAGCCGAGATCTTTTTTAGCTTTGGCCCAGGCTTTGTTCCATTTGTCGAAGACGGTCTGCGGATCTTTGGCAAGTACGAATTCTTGAGCCATTGCTGGCAGATCGAGCTGTGCCTTGTTGGTTATTTCGATTACTTTTGCATCATCAACAGTACCTTCCTGCAGTGTTACGCCGGTAGCCTGGAATTCCTTCAGCTGGGTCAGCTTGGACTCTTTGCCCTTCAGCGGCGAGATGAATCCGGCGAAATCCTCATATCCGGAATCCTCAATCATCCATTTAACGAAGGCTTTCGCAGCATCTATATTTTTGCTGTCCTTGGCAACGCAATAGAAGAAGTCAGGACTGAGCGGAGCGGTAAGAGCCCCCGAGTTGTCATATGGAAGCGGGAAGAAGCCGACGTTGTCTGAAGTTCCACCTGCACCGATGACTTGATTGATGACCCAGTTGCCCAGGAAGTACATGGCGAACTTGCCGGATGCGATGTCTTTCTTGGATTGTTCCCAGTTGGTGGAGTTGATGTCTTTTTCCAAGTAACCTTTTTCATTAAGCTCTCTCAGGAGGCTGAGTGATTTGCCGTATCCATTATCCATAGTAAAAGGAGTGTCGGTAGTCAGCTTTTCATTAGGGAAGTCGGGTTTGCCTTCAATGACGCGTGGAACAGCGTAGACCCAGTCGTTAAGCGGCCATTTGTCTTTGAAGTTGGAAGCGAGCGGAATGATACCTTTAGCTTTGAGTTTTTCGCAGGCAGCAAGGAATTCATCCCAGGTCTTGGGAATTTCAGTGATTCCGGCATCGGCGAATGCTTTTTTGTTGTATACGATACCGGAGGTGGAGTTACCTGTTGTAATTCCGTAGAGCTTGCCTTCATAGGACTTGAAATCTTTAAAGGTAATCTTGTCGTTCAGACCAAGATCGTCCAGCGAAGCGAAATATTTTGGCAGATCGGAGTTAGGAATGGCAGGAACGAACATGACGTCAGGCAACTCTCCGCTAGCCATTCTTACTTTGGCCTGCTGGTTGTAATCGGTATTGGAGGCTTCGAACTCAACATTAATATTCGGATATTTTTCATTAAAGCGCTTTTCAAATTCGTCATACTCTTTGCCGATCATGTCAGTTCTGTTGGTGAGGAAGGTGATTTTGCCGCTGATGTCGGCGCCGCTTGCTGCTGCCGGTTCAGTGGTTGCTGCCGCATCGCCACCGGTACTTTCTGGTGCTGTAGTCGCTGCAGGCTCGTCTGTGGCTTTGGCGGCATTATTATTGTTGTTAGAGCCGCAGCCTGTCAGGGATAAAGAGAAAATCATGATGATAACAAAACATAACGAAAATAACTTGTTTCTCATTGCGTTGTCCCCTTTTCGTTTTATTGTTAGCGTTTACATTAGTTATTATAGCGATAAAATTCTAATTGAGAAATGGATTGAATTATTATTTATTGTCTTTATTTATTCTGTTTAAATGAATATAATTAGTCTGTTGCTAACAATAGGATAACAAAATACAATGGAAATGAACATTATTCATGAAAGCGCATGCTTACAATACTGTAGGGCGTATGTTTACCAAGTGAGTCTGGTATGATGCAGATCCAAGGAGCTTAGGCTCACAAAAATTATGCCCATGCTTCAGTAGCGGGTTTTGTATGATGTGATTACAGGAAATCTATGCTCACAAAACTTTTAGGAGGTTCTTATGAAGCACATACAACTGAAATTGGACAACTGGCAATTTAGAGCATGTGGTGAAGAGGAATGGCTGCCGGCAGCCGTACCTGGAACGGTGCATACCGATCTGCTCCGTAATGAACGAATCCCACAGCCCTTTTATGGAAAGAACGAGCATGAACTGCAATGGATCGACAAAAAAGACTGGGAATACCGGACGGTCTTGCAGCTGGAAGAGAAATGGCAGCATCGTGCTTGTACTGAGTTGGTCTTCAAAGGACTCGACACGTATGCGGATGTCTATGTAAATGATGTGCATGTGCTCTCAGCAGACAATATGTTCCGGGCCTGGACTGTGAATGTGAAGGGGCTGCTGCGGACCGGGGAAAATGAGATTCGCGTGAGATTCCGTTCCGTAGTGAATGAAGATCTGCCGAAGCTGGAACAGCTGGGCTATGCGCTGCCGGCACCTAATGACCAATCGGAGCTTGGCGGACTTGGGGGACAGCAGATCAGCATATTTGCCCGCAAAGCACCGTATCATTACGGCTGGGACTGGGGGCCGAGATTCCTGACCAGCGGCATCTGGCGTGAGGCTGTGCTGGAAGGCAGGGATACCGTTGCTATTACAGATGTATATATCCGGCAGAATGTAGTGAACCGGGAAGAAGCACGGGTGACTGTGCTTGTGGAAGTGGATGCTCCGTCCGGATGGAACGGTCTGCTGCGGATCAGCAGCGGCGGTCAGGAATGGATGAAATCCGCTGCAGTACAGCCAGGCAAGCAGACACTGGAGCAGGAAGTTGTCCTGGATCAGCCCCGTCTATGGTGGTGTAATGGTCTCGGGGCACCTGAGTTGACTGTTTTTCGGGCAGAGCTGCTGGAGGAAGGGAAGGCTGTGGCGCAGACTGAAGTTACCACAGGACTCCGGGAGATCAAGCTGGTCCGGAAGCCGGATGACCGTGGAGCTTCCTTTTATTTCGAACTGAATGGTGTGCGGGTTTTCGCCAAGGGTGCCAATCATATTCCTAATGACAGTTTTTCCACGGAAGTTACCGAGGAACGTTATCGTCATGAGATCGCTTCAGCAGCAGCCTCCAATATGAACATGCTGCGGGTATGGGGCGGCGGGATCTATGAAGAGGAAGTCTTTTACCGGCTGTGTGATGAGTATGGGCTGCTGGTCTGGCAGGATTTCATGTTTGCGTGCAGTATGTATCCTGGTGATGGTCCATTCCTGGAGAATGTGCGCGAAGAGGCTGTCTATAACGTGCGGAGATTGCGCAACCATCCGTGTATCGCTTTGTGGTGCGGCAATAATGAGATGGATTCGGCGTGGTCGCACTATGAGGAGAATATGGGCTGGGGCTGGAAGGAAAAGTTCAGTCCGGAGATCCGTGAGAAGCTGTGGAAGGATTACGAAGCAGTATTCCATCGTATCTTGCCGGAGGCTGTAGCCGCCTGTCACCCGGATGTGGATTACTGGGCATCTTCTCCGATGCGGGACCTTACCCATGACCTGAATCAGCATGCCACGCGGATTGCCGGTGAAGGGGATGTGCACTACTGGGGGGTATGGCATGGAAGCGAGCCTTTTGAGAACTACAATGTTAAGGTTGGCCGCTTCATGAGTGAATACGGATTCCAGTCTTTCCCTGAGCTGAAATCGGTGCTCAGTTATGCGGAAGATCGCGATATGGCGCTGGAATCTGAAGTGATGCTCGCGCATCAGAAGAACGGGCGCGGCAACCTGCTGATTAAAGAATACATGGATATTTATCTGCCGCAGCCGAAGGATTTCAGCAGTTTCCTCTATATGAGCCAGATTCTTCAGGCAGAGGCCATGCGGGTAGCTATTGAGAGCCACCGGAGGAACAAACCCTACTGCATGGGTACGCTGTACTGGCAGATGAATGATTGCTGGCCGGTGGCCTCCTGGGCGAGCATGGATTACTATGGCCGCTGGAAGGCACTGCAATACACCGCTCGCAATAGCTATAAAGAGCTTCTGCTCTCCATTGACGGCTCGGACGGGAACACCCTCAAGGTGCATGCCGTTTCTGACCGTCAGGAAGCGTTTGAAGGTGAGCTACAGGTCCGGCTGCATGACTTCAGCGGCGCTGTGCTGCAGGAATGGTCACAGCCGGTGACCCTGGCAGCGGACGCTTCAGATGTCGTGTTTACGACAGGTCTTGACGGATTGCTGGAGGGCCGGGAGTCCGGCCGTGTTCTGTTAACTGCGTCTTTGCTCGCTGAGGGCCGGCTGCTGGAGCACAAGCACCACTACTTCGTGTCCACCAAAGAAATTGCGCTGACCCCGCCGCACCTCACGGTGACAGAGGTTCCCGGCAGCGGCGGACTCAGCTTCAAGGTAACCAGTGATGTGCTGGCGAGAGGGGTATATCTGACTACGGAAGAGGAAGGAATCTTCTCGGATAACTTCTTTGACCTGCTTCCAGGTGAGACGAAGACTGTGGAATTCTTCCTGCGCGGCAGCGGGGAAGCGGACTTCGTTCCGGCTGCTCCGAAGGGTCTTGAGATTCGCTCGATGGCGGATTACGTGGAATAGAGTCTTTAGTTGAAACCTACAAGAGAGAAGGAATAAGGTCCATGGCGATTTGGGTAAAGGAAGACAAGGGGATATTCCACCTGCAAAGCAAGGGCATGAGTTACATCATTGAGCTGGTCAACGGCTATCCGGCGCATGTGTACTGGGGTGAAAAGCTACGCCACGGAAGTAATCTGGAAGGCTTGCACCCGCTGGTGACCGGTGGCTCGCTTGACCGCCTGCCGCAGGAATACCCGCAGTACGGTACGGGGGATTTCCGTGTTCCGGCTTATCAGGCCAAGCTTGAGGACGGGACCCGGGTTACGGAGCTGCGCTACAGCGGTTACCGGGTGCTGGCGGGCAAGCCGAAGCTTGCGGGACTTCCTGCGGTGTATGTGGAGTCCGAGGAGGAAGCGGATACTCTGGAGCTTATCCTCCGCGACGATTATGCCAAGCTGAATGTTGTCCTGCGTTATTCCGTATATCAAGAAATGGATGTCATTGCACGATCCGTCGAATTTGTAAATGACGGTCAGGCTCCGCTGCAATTGCTGCGGGCACTGAGTACTTCCGTCGATTTCCCGGCAGGGGATATGGACATGATCTACCTGTCCGGCGCCTGGTCGCGGGAAGGCCGTCTCACCCGCAGGCAGCTGGAGCAGGGCAGTACTTCGATCGAGAGCCGCCGGGGGATGAGCAGCCACCAGCACAACCCTTTTGCCGCGTTGGCGAAGCGTGGCACGGATGAGCGCCAGGGAGAGGTGTATGGATTCTCACTGGTGTACAGCGGGGGCTTTGAAGCCGTGGCGGAGGTGGATTCCTTCGGAATGACCCGGCTGACAATGGGAGTGAATTCCTTTGACTTTTCCTGGCGGCTTGAGCCGGGGGAGAGCTTCCAGACACCGGAAGCGGTTATGGTCTACTCGGGACAGGGGCTTGGTGAAATGTCGAGAACCTATCACAGGCTATACCGGACGCGGCTCAGCAGAGGAGAGTACAGGGATAAAGAACGTCCGATCCTGGTGAACAACTGGGAAGCGACATATTTTGACTTCAATACCGATAAGCTGGAGGCTATCGCCGCTGAAGGCGCGAAGCTCGGCATCGAGCTGTTCGTGCTGGATGACGGCTGGTTCGGCAAGCGCGATGCGGACAACTCCTCACTTGGCGACTGGGTGGAGGATCTGCGCAAGCTGCCGGGCGGCCTGTCCGATCTTGCGGCCCGGGTGAACGGCCATGGGCTGAAGTTCGGCCTGTGGGTGGAGCCGGAGATGATCTCGCCGGACAGCGACCTCTACCGCAGCCATCCCGATTGGTGTCTGCATGTTCCGGGCCGCCGCCGCAGTGAACTCCGGTGGCAGCTGGTGCTGGACTACACACGTGAGGAGGTGCGGGATTATATTTATGAATCGCTCAGCCGCATCTTCTCTAGCGTTCCAGTAGCCTACATCAAATGGGATATGAACCGTTGTCTGACAGAGATTGGCTCGGCGCAGCTGCCGCCCGAACGCCAGGGTGAAACCGCGCACCGGTATGTATTAGGACTGTACGAGCTGCTGGAACGCCTGACTGCGGCATTTCCGCATATTCTGTTCGAGAGCTGCTGCAGCGGCGGCGGGCGTTTCGATCCGGGTATGCTCTACTATATGCCGCAGACCTGGACCAGCGATGATACGGATGCCGTGGAGCGCTTAAAGATTCAGTACGGTACGAGTCTTGTCTATCCGGTCAGCTCTATGGGGGCACATGTCTCCGCCGTGCCGAATCACCAGGTGGGACGGATCACTCCGTTGTCCTTCCGGGGAGATGTCGCCATGTCCGGCAACTTCGGCTATGAGCTGGATCTGACGAAGTTCACTCCGGAAGAGAAGGAACTGGTGAAGGTGCAGGTCGCGAATTACAAGGGAATTCGCAGCCTGGTCCAGCAGGGCAATCTGTACCGGCTGCAGAGCCCATTTGAGGGGAATGAAACGGCCTGGATGTTCGTTTCGGACGACCAGCGCGAGGCGCTGGTCTACTATTTCCGGGTGCTGGCTGAACCGCACCCGCCGCGCCGCAGTCTGCTGCTCAGCGGGCTGAACCCGGAGCTGGACTACCGGCTCGCGGACAGCGGGGAAGTCTACGGCGGCGACCGCTTGATGCAGGCGGGTCTGGCGCTGCCGGAGATCCAGCGGGACTTTGTGAGCGGATGCTTCCGGCTGCTGGCTGAGGGGTAAACCGCGTTATAGGAATAGGGGGAGGCCAGGGAGACTTGGTTCCCCCTATTTTTTGGATTACGCAGCTAAAAAGTTGAAGTGAATTGAAGAAAAGGAAAAGGGGAATGGAAAAAGTATACTTAAATCTGCTCAAAAGTGCTTCATAGCGCGGATAGTTGGAATTAGTGGACCTAATCTGAGCGAATCCATCTGATAGAGTGCTAAACGGGCAAATTAGGTTTACTTTTTCCACATGTACTTCTGGCGGGAGTGGAATCGGACGGATTAGGTTTACTTTTTCCACATGTACTTGCTCTCAACCGCTGAAAAGAGTCTGGAACATCCTCGATAGAAGTAGCTCACGTTTCAGCCAAAAGTTTTTGTGTGTCAGTATTATTGTATATAATGGAAGCATTGCATGATTTCGGAGGAGGTGCTGCTGGTGACAGGGATGGATCAGATGAACGAGGTGGAAAATACAGAGAAGCTGAGGGGGCAGAAACATTCGGGGAAGTGGAAGAAGCCAACCCTGACGCAAATCTTCCTGACTGTGTTCCTGCTCGGGATTGCAGTATTCTGGGTAGGGACGATCGTGCAGTCCTTCACTTCGTTCGAGAGCCGGGTGTCCAGCCGCATCGATCTGCAGGATATAAGCTCTATTGAAGTCATCCGTTCCTTGCCGGAAACTACAGATGAAGTTACGGTCACTGTGACTGATCCGGCGGAAATCGCGAGTATTATGAATGCTTTTGCTGATGTGAAATTATTAAGTTCCTCTGCTTCCCATGATTTCACCAGAAACTACTGGATTAGCATCTTTGTAGACGGTCATCCAAGATTCGGAATCACATTGGATGACCAAAAGTATATCTACATCAATGACTCAACCCGAAATGATAAGTATAGCAGCGGGTCATTTAAAATCATCAATCATTATGATATACAGTCTATCGACCGCCTGTTCGACTGAGTTTGCGGATTCCATTGACTTGCAGATGACCCGCACCTATGATGATTAATAATATAAATGTGAAACGAACAGAGGAGCGAGACAGCATGGCTATGGAGATTGAACGCAAATTTCTGCTGCCGGAGTACCCGGAGCGGCTGATTCAGGATGGTCAGGTACAGGTGGTTACCCGGCACAGTATTGACCAGACGTACCTTGCGATAGAGGACGGGCAGGAGCTGAGAGTGCGCAAGATCACCGACCTGGATTCGGGTGAAATTACGTACACACACACCTTCAAGGATGGCAAGGGCATCAGCCGCCAGGAGATTGAATATAACATTTCGGAGGGTTTGTACACCCAGATGATTGAAGCCGTCAAAGCCGTACCGCTGGTCAAGACGCGGATTACCGGTATTTGGAACGGCACGACAGTGGAGATTGACCTGTATACCCAGCTTGAGCTTGCGGTGCTGGAGGTTGAATTTGATTCCCTGGAGGAAGCGGAGAGCTTTGTGGCCCCCGAATGGTTCGGCCAGGATGTAAGCGTCGAGAAGAAGTACAGCAACAAGACTGTTTGGAAAGAGCTGCAGAACCAATGACAACAGGCAGCGGGCACTACAGATTTTCAGACAAAAGTTGACACAGAAGTAACGGACTTTAACGCGTAAACGTGTTAATATAGAGTGAGCTTAAGGCTGGTTCAGCACGGCTTCATTTTCAGCATATAGAACGTGAACTTATAGGCCAGCTGTATGAAGGATAACTAAAGAGGGGTTCAGGAGGATGAGAGAGGTATGGAGTATATAAGCACAAGAGGCAATGTGAAAGCTAAGGGCTTTATTGATACGGTTCTGATGGGGCTGGCGGATGACGGCGGGCTGATGGTGCCTTTTCAGATTCCGGTGATCTCCCCTGAGAAGCTGGCAGAATGGAGAAGCCTGAGCTTCCAGGAGCTGTTCCTTGAAATTTTCTCTTACTATACCAATGATGAAATTCCCTATAATGATCTCAAAGAAATGGTCTACACCAGCTATGGCAATTTCCGCGCGCCGGAAGTGACACCGCTGCACCAAGTGAATGATTCCTTGTACGTGCTGGAGCTGTTCCATGGACCAACCTTTGCTTTTAAGGACGTGGCACTGCAGTTTATGGGTGAACTATATTCCTACATTGCCAAGGTACGGGGGGAAATTATCCATATTCTCGGTGCAACCTCGGGGGATACGGGGGCAGCGGCGATTCAGGGCGTGCGCGGCAAAGAAGGGATCAAGATATGCATCCTTCATCCGCACGGCAAGGTCAGCAAGGTGCAGGAACTGCAAATGACGACAGTGGATGACAGCAATGTGCTGAATCTGTCGGTTGAAGGCAACTTTGATGACTGCCAAAAGGTGATCAAGGAACTGTTCGCTGATCTGGATTTCAAGGGCCGCTATCACCTGCGGGCGATCAACTCGATTAACTTTGTGCGCATTCTGGCGCAGACGGTCTATTACTTCTATGCCTATCTGCAGATTGAGGGCAGCGATGAGAAGAAGATCAGCATCAGTGTGCCTTCGGGCAACTTCGGCAATATATTCTCAGGCTATCTGGCCCAAAAAATGGGTCTGCCGATCCATAAGCTGATCATCGCCACCAACGAGAACAACATTCTCGAACGGTTTGTGCTGACCGGCGAATACAAACCAGGCAGCTTCACAGGAACCTACAGCCCGTCAATGGACATCCAGGTAGCGAGCAATTTTGAACGTTATCTGTATTACCTCTTGGATGAGGATGCGGTGAAGCTGTCTGCGTACATGGCTCAGCTGCAGGCGGAAGGAAAGATTACGGTGGATGGTGCAGCCTTTGAGCAGGTGCAGCAGGATTTCTCTGCGCTGGGGGTCAAAAATCAGCAGTGTCTGGATACGATCGGCAAATACGAGCAGGAATACGGCTATCTGCTGGACCCGCATACAGCCTGCGGCATTGCAGCCTACGAAGCGTTCAGCGGTCCGGACGAGACGAATATTACTTTCGCCACGGCACATCCGGCCAAGTTCGACGAGGCGATTGCCCTGACCGGCATCAAGCAGGAATTCCCTGCTCCCATCTCTGCACTGTTCTCCATGCCGCAGTTTATGACTGTGGTGGAGCATGACAAAGCGGAGATTGTGCGTCAGCTGGTGAAGTTTTACGAATAGAATGGAATAAGCAGCGTTGCTGGATATCCTCTTGCGGGCCGCTTGAATTTAACGTATGGCATATAGCCCTGTTCCTGAAAAGGACAGGGTTTTGTCATGTAATCGGCTGGTGCTTTTTTTCACAACCATAGGTTTGCGGAATTTGTCGGAAATTCCCCCTGAAAAGTAGACATCGCTATCCCGGAATGAGAAAATAGCAGGAAGAGAATCCATATAACCAGCCCAAACGGCTCTTATATTAATCAAAGGACGGGATCATTCATGACTATTCGATTTGGAGTCGTAGGCACCAACTGGATTACAGACCGCTTCATTCAAGCGGGTCTTGAGAACGAGGAATTTCTTCTCACTGCCGTATATTCACGTACTGAGGAGAAGGGGCGCGATTTTGCCGCTAAATACGCTGGCGCTTCAATCTATACCAACCTTGAGGAAATGGTGACCAGCGGAGAAGTGGACGCGGTATACATTGCCAGCCCCAATTCGATGCATGCGGAGCAGTCGCTCATCTGTCTCAACCACGGGATGCATGTGATCTGTGAAAAGCCCGCGGCCTCCAACAGCGCTGAGCTGCGTGCAGTCATTGAAGCAGCCCACCGCAACGATGTGCTGTTCCTGGAAGCGATGAAGTCTACCTATATGCCGAACTTCGGCGTGATCAAAGACAACCTGTACAAGCTGGGCCAAGTGCGCCGGTATTTCGCCAGCTATTGTCAATACTCCTCAAGATATGATGCTTACCGCCAGGGAAAGGTGCTGAATGCCTTCAATCCGGTCTATTCTAACGGTTCACTAATGGATCTGGGCATCTATTGTCTATATCCAATGGTAGCGTTGTTCGGCAAACCTGAAACTGTAAAGTCTGTTGGCATGATGCTCTCTTCGGGAGTGGACGGTGAAGGCAGCATTGTCATGCGGTATCCCGATATGGATGCCGTGGTCATGCATTCCAAAATTGCCGACTCTTATCTGCCTGCGGAGATTCAAGGCGAGAACGGTACGATGGTCATCGACAAGATCAACCAGCCGTACCAGGTCAAAATCTACTACCGCGACGGTACGGTCGAAGAGCTTACCCTACCGCAGGTATTTGAGCCGATGTATTATGAGGTTGAGGAATTTATCAGCCTGATCAAGAATGGTCATCGCGAGAGCAGCGTGAACAGCCATGCCAATTCACTGGCGGTCGCTGAGGTGATGGAGGAAGCCAGAGCACAGATCGGCCTCCGCTATGCCTCGGACCTGTAGCCGAAGCACCGGATGAATATTGAAATGGGGAGCGGAACTTGAAAACTTTTAAAAAGGTCTACATCGAGATTACAAGCGTCTGCAACCTCGCCTGCAGCTTCTGTCCGCCTACCGAACGGCAGAAAAACTTCATGAAGCTGGATACCTTTAATACCATTCTCGACGAGATCAAGCCGCACAGCAATCACATCTATCTGCATGTCAAAGGCGAGCCGCTGCTGCACCCGAAAATCGGCGAGTTGCTTGATGCTGCCCACGCCAAAGGGTTCAAGGTCAACATTACGACCAACGGAACGCTGATTCATAAAGCGGGGCCCAAAATCCTCGGGAAGCCGGCGCTGCGGCAGATGAACTTCTCCCTGCACAGCTTTGACGGCCATGCGGGCTCGGAGAACCGCGAGGGGTACGTGTCAGAGATTATTTCCTTTGTACGGGAGGCATCCGCCCAGGGAGTCATCATCTCCTTCCGGCTGTGGAATCTGACCGAGGACAACCGGACGAATCTGGAGAAAAGCCGCAACCGCGAGACGCTGGCGCTGCTGGAGGAAGCCTTCAATCTGGACTTCAAGATTGAAGAAAAGGTCGTGCCCGGCAGCGGGGTGAAAATTGCCCCGCGCGTGTATCTGAACCAGGATCACGAGTTCAGATGGCCGGCCTTACATGAGCCGGAGGATGACGGCAAAGGCTTCTGCCACGCGCTGCGCAGCCAGGCGGCGGTGCTGGTCGACGGCACGGTGGTACCGTGCTGTCTGGATGGCGAGGGTGTGATTAACCTCGGCAATATCCATGAGAAGCCGTTCTCCGAGATTGTCGAGGGCGAACGCGCGAACAATCTGTTCTATGGCTTCTCCCGCCGGGAAGCGGTAGAGGAGCTGTGCCGCAAATGCGGGTACAGACAGCGGTTTGGAACGTAGCTAGGGAAGCAAGCATGAACTGGAAAAGAGGGAACGGATGCCTACTGTACTGGTAGCGGACGACGATGCGAACATTCGCGAACTCGTTTGTTTATTTCTGCGCAACGACGGATTCACAACGGCCGAAGCTGCGGACGGCAAGGAAGCGCTAACCGTCTACGCCTCGACGAATATCGATCTGGTTGTACTCGATATTATGATGCCGATTATGGATGGCTGGACGTTATGCAAGGAGCTCAGAAGAGCCAATCCCGATCTCCCATTACTGATGTTGTCTGCAAGAGGCGAAACATGGGAGAAAGTGAAAGGGTTCGAACTGGGGACGGACGATTATATGACGAAACCATTCGATCCGCTGGAGTTGACTGCCCGTGTCAGGGCATTGCTCAAACGTTACCGGGTTGGCTCCACGCAGACGATCCAGTTCGGCAACGTGATTCTTGACCGGCAGACCTACAAGGTGATGAGAGGGGCGGAGCCGCTCACATTGCCGCTCAAGGAGTTCGAATTGCTGTATAAGCTTGCCGGCACACCCGGACAGGTCTATACGCGCGAGCAATTGATCGATCAAATCTGGGGGATTGATTACGCTGGAGATGACCGAACGATAGACGTACACATTAAACGCCTGCGCGAACGGTTCGCGGCAACACCCGAATTCCGTATCGAGACGGTCCGCGGGCTGGGCTACCGGCTTGAGGTTTACGAATGATCAGATCCTTATATATACGCGTTGTACTGACGTTTCTAGTGTCTGTAATCGGAGGCACGATCATTGCTTTTTTTGTGGCAACCTGGATATTTAAAGATCAATTGAACGACAACCTGCAGATCACCTTACTTGATTTTGGCCAGGACATTACCCGGATTTACGAGACTTTACCTATTCGTGAAGCAGACTCGTTCGTAAGTGGTATGAAACAGCTCAATTCCTATTATGTTCGAATCTATGATCAGACGGGGCAGCTGCAATCTTTGGGAGTACTTAAGGAACATGATCCAATCTCTGTGACTGCGGAACAAATAAAGGAAGTGCTTGCCGGCAAAGTTTTTCAAGGCAAGACGAATGGGATTAATCCGATCCTTTTAGGGCTGCCGATAAAAACCGAAATGGGAACAAAAGCGATGTTTGTAGAGCAGCGTGCCTCCTCCTCCTCTTCTTTTATGATCAAATGGATTATAAACTTTTTGACCTATTCGTTGATTGCAGGAAGCCTATTGATTCTGGTAGCGGCGATGTTCCTAATCAGTCCGATCAAGAAGCTGACAAAAGCGACCCACCGTATAGCCGCTGGAGATTTCAGCATTAAGCTGAATATTAAGCAAAAAGGGGAACTCGGTACCTTGGCACGCAGCTTCGAAGAAATGATGTATGATCTGCAGCAGCTTGAACAGATGCGCAGAGAATTCGTATCGAATGTGTCGCACGAAGTTCAATCGCCGCTCACCTCGATATCCGGTTATGCTATGGCGCTCAAGCAACCAGGCATCACAGAAAACGAGCGAAGCCGTTATCTCGATATAATCATCAATGAAGCAGACCGGATGTCCAAGATGAGCGATAGCCTGCTAAAACTGAGTTTACTGGAATCGCAATCACAGCAGCTGCAGCTCACTACGTTCAGTCTTGATGAACAGATCAGACGGGTCATCGTCGCGATCCAGCCGCAATGGCTGGCCCGCAACATCCGTTTCGAGCTTGATTTGAAGGCTGTCCGGCTAGTGGCCGATTATGATCAATTAAACCAGGTATGGACGAACCTGGTCGGCAATAGCATCAAATTTTCCATGGATGGCGGCGTTATTGATGTTAGCATCAGGGAAGATGTTAACCATGTGACCGTCCTGATATCCGACAACGGTATCGGTATTTCTCCCGAGGACCAGAAACGTATATTCGAACGGTTCTTTAAGGCTGACCGCTCCCACAGCCGTAAGTATAGCGGCAGCGGCATGGGACTTGCCATCGTTAAACAGATTGTATCGCTGCATCAAGGCGACATCCGGGTGGAGAGTGAGCCCGGACGGGGAACAACCCTTATTGTTACCTTGCCGATCACCACGAAGGCTGATTAGCAGGTGCACTTTTCAGGTTACGGCATGATCTTCAAGCCCCTGTGCTTGTGACGCCGTAGCTTTTTTTGAAATATAAAAATTTATATGCTTCGCGCTATAAATTATCCTTCTATTTCTCGCTGAAACGGTGCCGTCCTTAAAAAAGGACGGCACCGTTTCTACTTGCTTGTTCATACTCCGTTCATATTGCCGTCACGGGGAGTACATCTTCGTTGGTTAAACTTACCCTAACGGATCGTTAAGGCAACCGGAATCACCGATGAGGACAGGAGAAGATACAAGTGAAACAAAGAGAGACAGCGAAAATGGGGATGGACACGAGGATGAAAAAACCGCTTAGGATTATACTGAAATCATTAGCAGGATTAATGATAGCCATAGTCCTTTTTTTAGCCATTGTTTTTATAGTCAATCTGATCAGCAACAAATCGGAGCAAGGTAGGATCCAGTCCTATGGCCAGTTAGTCCCTGTAGACGGGAAAAAGATGAATGTATTGATTCAAGGGAAAGGTGAAGATACCGTGGTACTGCTGCCCGGTTATGGGACAGCAGCGCCGGCACTTGATTTTAAGCTGCTGGTAGATGAGCTGTCACCCTTCTACAAGGTAGTTGTGATTGAGCCGTTTGGATATGGATTAAGTGATGGAACGGATAAAGAACGAACCACAGAGAATATTGTAAGTGAGATTCATGAAGCTTTGCAGCAGCTTCATATTGAACGTTACACGCTGATGGGACATTCCATTGCGGGTATTTACGGGCTGGATTATGTGAACAAATATCCAGACGAAGTGAATGCATTTGTCGGGATCGACAGCAGTGTTCCCACGCAAGGCGGTGTGGATGAAGAATTACCGGTAAAAACGTTAGAATTTCTCGACAAATCGGGTCTCATGAGACTGCTGATGAAAATAAGCGGTGACCCTTATGCCGGACTGCCATTTGATGATCAAACAAAAGAACAAATGAGACTAATTTCGAACATACACTCGAATAATGCTACTGTGATGAATGAAATGGAACATATTTCTTCTAATTTTAATGCAGCGAAAGCTTTGGCATTCCCTAAGAATCTTCCCCTTCTTCTTTTTGTACAAGCGAATAATACAGACGTTGAAGGATGGACCTCCCTGCATGAAGGGCAAATCAAAGATTCTGTACATGGAAAAATGATTACACTCGAAGGGGAACATTATCTGCACCATACCCGATCCAAAGAAATCGTTCAGGACTTCATTGAATTTATGAAGGAGTCCAAATAAAGGATTGCTCTACTTCCCTACTTATAGAAAACAGCGGCAGCCATGGACGGAGAATTAAAGTCCCGGATTGCCGCTGTTTTTGTGGTGAAGTTCTAAGGAAATAATCATTTTAAAGGTCAACCGCTTATCCATTAATAAGAATCCCCCTTCCTTATGTCCCCACACGGTCTGTATAGACATGCCCGAAGAATGCCTTTTTGAAGTCATCCTCCCGTATAAAAAAATATAATAAACCGGACAAATCCCAATTCATACCAATCTCGTCACTAGAGTCTGCTTGTAACAGAAGAAGTTCATCACTGGGATGGCCTCCGTATTGCAGAGGTGTCATGTGGCCCAAAAAACGAAACCCGATCCCTTGCCGATAGGTCTCCATGAAGTCAGTCCAGAATCCCAGCGAGTATTTTTCTAAATCTTCTTTATTCTTCATCAGCTTGTTCTCTGTCAAATAATCGCTGTCAGGTATCGTCAATTCAAGCTTTTTTTCCAATAGGGCAGATCTGAAAATCTCGGGGGCCAGCAGCCCTTTTGGCGGTTCCATTCTTATCAATTCTGAAGTCTCAGTGGTATAATAAACCAAATTGTTATTCATTGTGTCGGCATCATATTGCGGGTCGTCATACCACAGCTCCGGATCGTACACGTAAAAGAAGTAGAGGATGCCGCTTGCAGGATACTCCGGATCTACCAAATTCATAGGGAATTCCTCGAGATTAATTTGAGCGATAAAAGACATGGGATGATGTTTCCAGGAGGGCCACTGAAAGGTGGAAGGAACATCAGGATGCCCGCCGATTTTGCTGGTACCAAGCTTAATAGCGCTTTCGTCCATCATCGTTGGAGCCATATAGAATCCGGGTCTGATGTGCTGTTCTAAGGTGTTCCAATATTTGCCCAGTCCGGCTTCTTCCAGCATCGAACGAATATCGCCCATGGACGGGGCAGTCATTTTTTCAGCCATAGGAGGGTTCACTTTGTTCGAGCCTTCATTGTGTCCTATTGAACCGGTCGACAATGAGATTACAAATAAGAGGCACGCGGTTAGTAGCTTGATTACATTCACGATCATTATCCTGCCTTTCGCAATCCTTATTCAACAGGTACTCTTATCCCATGTTATATCACTTATCCTCCAATGACTACCTATATATTCACTCAGAACAAATGTGCAAAAGGAGCATGTCTCCGTTTTGGATTATGTGTGGTTTGACGGAGGTGCGGTTAGCATATTCGTACTTATGAGAGGTTCGGCAATTATATATACTTAGGAGGAATTAGCATGCTAAAATCCCTGCGAGCCATTGAAGAATACCGCGAAACCGGACAACTGTACGGGGGAGGCTTCCCCTGGCTGGAATACATCGTTCAAGCGGAAGAAACGATTGTCAACCTGGAACGCGTAGACTCCCTGCAAGAACTGGAATACATCAACCCGGTGCTGGATTACGTGGAACGAAGCCTGCGTCTGCTGGACAGTCTGGCGTTGTCTTACTGGATCAAGGAGCTGGCCGAAGAGACGTTGGTCTGGTCAGAGACGGCAAAAGGCGGGACTTTGCGTCAGCGCCGGCTGTGGCAGGCGGAAGGAATTAATATTTTTGTGCACAATATCGGTTCGGCTCAGCTGTATTTGAGGCATGCAGGGCGAGCTGGGGCAGAGGAATATGGTCTGCAGACTGGTCATGTGATGGAGGCAGGGGGTACCGAAGCAGCGAAGCAGGAGATTGTGCACCGGCTGATTGAAACACATGGCCTCATCGGGCAGCAGATTCGCGGTGAGGTGCCGCCATCCGTCAACCGTCCGCTGGCATCGATGGTAGAGGAAGGGCTGCTGACCGCTGATGAGCTGGAGCGCCTGCTGTTCGCACTGAATCACTGCATTATTTCCGCGGTATCCCCGGAGCTGTGGCAGGAGGTGCGGACCGAGGTGATGGAGCTGATCGCCGTGATTTCATCCGGGGATCTGCTGCATGCCGGGGTACCGATGAAGGAGCGTTTGCGGAGAATGCGTGCAGGGGCGATTGCAGCCGGCGAGGATTATGACACCGAGTGGAGCAGCCTGGTGCAGGAGGGCTTCAATCCCGATGTTCTGGAGCTGATACAGCCGATGACGTTCTGGTATGTGGAATCAGCGCTGCAGACCTTTTCGCTGGAGCAGTTTCTCAAGGTTGTGGCTCTCACTGCCTGCGGCAGTAAGCTGACCGGTCTGAACCATATCAGCTACGAGGCGGTTATGAACAGCATTTATTATGACTACAAAGGCGCCAAGAAGATTAATGTATACAAGAAACGGATTATTGAAAAGTACTTATCCGGGCTGGCCTGGGAGGATATTCTGAACGGTTCTGCCTCTCCGGGCAATCCGCATCTGATTCACCGGCTGCGGCGGGAGGAGTATTTGCCGGACACGCTGTTCTTCCATTTCGAATTCTCTCCGGCAGCGGAGAAGCTGATTGAGTTCTGCACCGAAGCGGAGAAGTCAGCACTGTATGAACGGGCTGTGCTCATGCTGTTCGATTTGTTTGAGCTGCGCCGTGATGCCTTTGACCGGTTCCATAACGAGGATACGTATTTAAGCCAAATGAATGAGACGGCAGACTATAAAGCAGTCATTCTGGAGTATGTCACCGGCCGGAAGGTGCTGGACATTGGCCCTGGCGGCGGGGTGCTGCTGGATCTGATCGAAGAGCGGATGCCTGGCGTGATACCGGTGGGCATTGATATCTCCAGTAATGTTGTCGAAGCGCTACGCCAGAAGAAGCAGCGGGAGGGCCGGCGCTGGGAAGTGCTTCAGGGCGATGCGTTGAACCTTAAGGACTTTGTGGAGCCGGGTACGGTGGATACCGTTATTTTCTCCTCCATTCTGCATGAGCTGTATTCCTATGTGCCGCTGAACGGGGTGAAGTTCAATCATGAGACCGTGGCTGCGGCACTGGTGAGTAGCTTTGAGGTATTAGCAGACGGCGGTGCGATTATTATCCGCGACGGCATTATGAGCGAGCCGGTGAATCAGCGGCGCCGGGTGCGTTTTCTGGAGGCTGGCGGAATGGCGGCGCTGGAGCGATATGCGAAGGATTTTGCCGGACGGGACATTCAAGTTGAGCACGTAGATGAGCAAGAGGTGCTGATGCCGGTGAACGATGCCATGGAGTTTCTGTACACCTATACCTGGGGAGAAGAAGCTTATATCCATGAGGTCCAGGAGCAGTTCGGTTATTTCACTCCGTCGCAGTATAAGGCCTTTATTCAGCAGACCCTGGGGGAACGGGCGAAGCTTGAGGTTTTCCGCCACTATTTGCAGGAGGGCTATACAGATGCGCTGAAGGACCGTGTGGTCTTTATGGATGAGGAAGGCCATGGGGTGCCGCTGCCGGACAGCACGTGTTTTATTGTGATTCGGAAAGAAGGGTAGGGTTCCAGCTGCCTTTCCACCAGAGAGACGGGACAATTTGGTTTTGTAGAGGGATTAGGGTTGCCACTTCGGCCGACGAGTCATAGTTGGGCACCGGATTCGTGGGATTTTCTCCACTTCCTGGTGCCTGGATTACAATAGGCGAGGCTTATATTGGAATTAGTATACTTAATTCAGCAAGTTGTAGCCTGAAAGGGATATTATTGCGAAATTAAGTTTACTTTTTCCACCAAATTCTCATAACAGAGCAAATTCGGCAGAATTAGTTCTACTTTTTCCACTTAGGGGCTCCCACACTTAAGGATACAGCTGCCCCTGCGCGGAGACTTGCCCCTGTCCTTTGCGGAATTCTGAAGGGGAGCATTTCATCGCCTTGCGGAACACTTTGATGAAATAGCTGACGTTGTCGAAGCCGACCTCCAGGGCAATGTCGGAGATTTTGCGTTCTGTCTGCTGGAGCAGGTCTGCCGCCTGGCGGATGCGGTAGGAGTTGATATAATCGACCGGTGTTTTACGGGTCATGGCCTTGAAGAAGCGGCAGAATTGGCCTTCACTCATTGGGATCAGCTCCGAAAGATCGCGGGTACGGATCGGTTCCTGGTAGTTGTCCTGAATATAGAGAATAACCTTTTTGAGCCGGTTGATCTTGGTGGTATCGGCACTCTCCGACTGGCTGTGGTTCACCGAACGGCCCTCTATGGCGATCTGGGAGAGCATGATCAGCAAAGTTCCTTTCATAAAGGACTCGAATCCGGGCATTTTATGATCATATACCTCCATCATGCGCTCCAGATAGCGCAGCAGCTCCTGCTGCCAGGGGACAGCGGCTGTTATATGGCGGGGGAAACTCTGGCGTTTCTCCAGAAGCGGCAGGATCACCGTCTGCTGAATGGTATCATATTGAGCGCTGGCCAGCAGATCGGGGTGGAAGACCAGTGCGCAGAAGCGGCAGGGGATATCTTTTAGCGCATATGCTGCATGGACATCACCGGATTCAATGAATACAGCTTCACCTGGGCGGAGCGGAAAATAATCGGTATCGACCTGGAACATAATCTCTCCCTCCAGCAGCAGGAAGAACTCGGCTTCCTCATGCCAGTGCGTATCCAGGACAGGGGTTCCGGCGGGAAGCTCGATCCAGTAGGCGGCGAGTGGAAACATTACATCACCATGAACACGGTCTTCTTTGAGCAGACGCTGCGAGGTGCGGTCCATTATGGGCCTCCTTTTTGGTGAAACATCAGAATAATGTTATAAATAAGCTATATTATATTAGTTTTGTCTAATTATTATCGTTATAATGCAACTATAAACACCAAATTGAAGGGTGGCAAGTACCACATGAAATTTACAGACGGCCTCTGGCTGGTTCGTGACGGAATCAACATCAATGGTGCAGTTCAGAACTATGTAGTAGAAAAAACGGCTGAAGGTTTGACTGCTGTTACGCAGACAACTCCGATTACAGGACGTGCAGCAACCCTGAATTCCACACTCTTGACTGTGAAGTTCCATTCCCCGCTTCCAGGCGTGGTAGGCATCAAAATCATTCACAATGATGGCGTATTGGACCGCGGTCCTGCCTTTGAATTGACGAAGGGAACTGGCGATCACGTACAAATCGAAGAAACTGAAGCACAGACAGTACTCATCAGCGGCGGACTTCGTGTTGTAATCAACAAAGGGACGCATTGGTCCGTAGACTTCTACCGGGGCGACGAGCGCATTACCGGCAGCGGTTACAAATCGATGGCCTACATTACAGATCAGGACGGCAACACGTTCATGCGTGAAGAGCTGGATATCGGCGTAGGCGAATTCGTCTATGGTCTGGGCGAGCGCTTTACCTCTTTTGTCAAAAATGGACAGGTGGTTGACCTCTGGAACAAGGATGGCGGCACCAGCTCTGAGCAGGCCTATAAAAACATTCCTTTCTATGTAACAAGCAAAGGCTATGGCGTATTTGTTAACCACCCTGAGCTGGTTTCGTATGAAATTGCTTCGGAAAAGGTGAAAAAAGCACAGTTCAGTGTAGCTGGCGAAAGCCTGGAATACTTCATCATCGAAGGGCCTTCCATTAAAGAAGTTATCACCAAATATACCTCGCTAACTGGCAAGCCAGCGCTTCCGCCAGCATGGACTTTCGGCCTGTGGCTGACCACTTCGTTCACAACCGACTACGATGAAGCGACCGTTAATTCCTTCGTTGAAGGTATGGCTGAACGCGATCTGCCGCTGCATGTTTTCCACTTCGACTGCTTCTGGATGCGTGAATACCAATGGACGGATTTCCAGTGGGACCCGCGCGTATTCCCGGACCCTGTCGGCATGCTGAAACGCTTGAAGGACAAGGGCCTGAAGATCTGCGTATGGATCAACTCCTATATTGGACAGCGTTCACCGCTGTTTGAAGAAGGCAAGAAAAACGGCTATCTGATCAAAAAAGCAAACGGCGACGTCTATCAGACAGACCTGTGGCAAGCAGGCATGGGACTTGTAGACTTTACGAACCCTGCAGCTTGTGAATGGTATGCCGGTTACCTTCGTGATCTGGTGGACATGGGTGTAGACAGCTTCAAGACCGACTTCGGCGAACGCATTCCTACCGATGTGGTGTACTTCGACGGCTCTGACCCGCAGAAAATGCATAACTATTACACTCAAATGTACAACAAAGTGGTCTTTGAAGTATTGGAAGAGAAGCTTGGCAAACATGAAGCTGCTGTATTTGCCCGTTCGGCAACGGCCGGCGGACAGCAGTTCCCGGTTCACTGGGGCGGCGATTGCTACGCGGATTATGAGTCGATGGCAGAGAGCCTTCGCGGCGGTTTGTCCCTGGGCTTGTCCGGCTTCGGTTTCTGGAGTCATGATATCGGCGGTTTCGAAAATACCGCTCCGGCGCATGTGTTCAAACGCTGGCTGGCCTTCGGTCTGCTCTCCAGCCACAGCCGTCTGCACGGCAGCACCTCGTACCGTGTGCCTTGGGCGTACGACGACGAAGCTGTGGATGTTACCCGCTTCTTCACCAAGCTCAAATGCAGCCTGATGCCTTACCTGTATGATATCGCCGGACAGGCACATGAGCAGGGCTGGGCTTCGATGCGTGCGATGGTGATGGAGTTCCCTGAAGATCCAACCTGTGAAGTGCTTGACCGTCAATATATGCTCGGCGATAAGCTGCTGGTGGCTCCAATCTTCCAGGAAAACGGCGAAGTGAAATACTATCTGCCGGCTGGACGCTGGACACACCTGCTTAGCGGTGAAACGGTTCAAGGCGGATCATGGCGCAAGGAAAAACATGATTTCTTCAGCCTGCCGCTGTTTGTCCGTCAGAACTCACTGCTGGCTACAGGCAGTGTAGATACCCGCCCGGATTATGATTTTGCCGATGGCGTGAAATTCGGCCTGTATGCACTGGAAGACGGATCAGCAACGACTGCAACCGTCCGTGATATGAATGGTGCACCTGAGCTGACTGTGAAGGCTGAGCGTAAGGGCAGCAAGGTTACCGTTACCGCAGAAGGAAGCGGCAAGGCATTCACGTTCACTGTGAAAGACCTGGGTGCTATCGCTTCCGTAGACGGAGCGGAGCAAGCAGACGATGCAACAGTGAAAGTAAACGCCGGAACCAAATCTGTATCGTTCACCATCACACTGAAATAAGAATTAGGATTCTGTACAATAGCAGAATGACACACAACCTCTCTGTACAGCATGGCTGCGAAAGCTTCCATGGAGTCAGAGAGGTTTTTGTTGTGAGGGGATCTGCCGGGGGGATCCGGGGATCAGAATTGTGTTATATATCGGCTGATTCGTATTAGTTTTATGCCGGTAATGTCCGTATACTGTGAATGTTTACAGATTCGTATGAACGAAGGAGCTACTTCACTATGCACAGTCAAGAGAATCAAGGCGAAGTGTTCAGCCAGTCTGAGTATTCCTCAGCCACGGCGCTGTCCACGGCCGCCAATTATATCATGAACTCGCAGCAGCCGTTCACGCATACTTACCGGACGTACATCCGGTTACGTGAGAACGGAAGCCTGACCCTGAAATTCTGGCACAGCAACGCGGTGGATTCGACCTGGGATATGGGACTTGAAGCGAGAGGCAGCGAGCCGGGAGGCGAATGGAGCATTGAGGCGGCTTATATTGCTGACGGAGGGCTTGCGCCGGATGGTACCGTCGCGTCAGGCACTGAGGTGCCTGTGACCTTCTCGGGAGCAGCGGCGAAGCAGGTGGCCCCGGGGGAGACTTTCTGGAGTGACGAGGCTTCGCTTATACTGCCGGAGGGCCACTATCTTGCTTTTACATGGACGATTAGAACGGCTGCACCGGGCAAAACCTTCCCGTACAACGTGGAGGGCATCCTGGTCTCTGCCTACGATGCCCCGGGAAATCTCGCCGGACAGGAATCGGATGCTTCCTTCAGTGTATCGGACAAGCTCCTGGTATTGCCAAGCTACATCGGCTACAAGAAAAAAGTGTCCAAAAGGCTCGTGTTCCTGGGTGATTCCATCACACAGGGTGTGCGGACGGCTAAAGACGAATATTCCTACTGGGCTGCGCGGATAGCTGAAGGGCTTGGAACCGGGTACGGGCTGTGGAATCTCGGGTCCGGCTGGGGCAGAGCTTACGATGTGGCCACGAACGGCTCTTGGCTGAATAAAGCCAAGCAGGGAGATGAAGTGCTTATTGTGCTGGGTGTGAACGATCTTGATATCGGTAAACGCTCGGCTGCGGAATTGCTTGAAGATCTGGCGCATATCATTTCCTTGATCAGAGCGGCCAATCCGGAAGTGGAGATTATTCTAAGCACTGTACCGCCATTTAATTTTGAGGGCGAGCGTGAGGAAGCCTGGCGCAGTGTAAATGCACAGATTCTTACCGCACCGCCTGCGGGAGTCAGCCGTATATTTGATATCGCGGCCGTATTGTCTATGCCGGCTCCGGCAGACCATCGGGTCCGCGCGGAGTATATGAGCAATAGTGACGACCCGCATCCGAACGGCACGGCCGGCAAGGCGGTGGCGGATGCTTTTCTGGCATGGTATGAAGGAACCGTTAGTAAGTAAGGCTCCGTAGGGATTACCGGAAAAAGAACACCCAAAGCACACTAGGCATACTATGTATTACTTTTACAGGAAGGTAGTGCTTACTATGGGTATCCAAATGGGATCACATCAAAAAGTGTTGTATCAAGCTGACAATCATTATATCCAAAGTCTGAAAACCGTTAGAGATCACTTACACGGCATATGCAGACAACATGCCAATCAGTTTGTCCGAGTACAAACATTAGACGGTCAAGTGTTCACCGGGAGAATTGTGGGCTGTGATAGAGGGTTGCTTTATTTGAAGGTACAGCATCATGGAGGACAACGCGCTTTTTTCGGAAGCAGCAGTGATGAAATGATATTAACCCTTGTGCTGTATGAATTGCTTGTTATTACTCTGTTGTATACCTAACACATGAAAGAGAACCTACATGGTTGTAGGCTCTCTTTTTTTGGCTTATGACAGATTAAAATGTTCTAAGAATAATCACCAGCAGAATATACAGCACCAAGATTGTAGTAGTGGAAGTAACCAGGCCTCCAATATTTCCGCAACCGCTCATTGTATAACCTCCTCCGCGTTTTCATCTTACAGACCCATGATATGCACCTTCCTCACTGTCTGTATGGACGATTAACCCGAATGAAAAATAAATCAGGGGGTATTCTGTATACGGTAATCCTTGGGAGAGCAGCCTACCTGTTTTTTGAACACCTTGCTGAAGTATTTGACATCATGGAAACCGACCATTTCCGAGATTTGCGACAGCTTCAGGTTGGGGTTCTGCAGCAGAAGCTTGGCTTTGTCGATTCTGACATTTCCGATGAAGTCAGAGAAATTGATGCCATACTCCTGCTTGAATTTGCGTGAAATGTACTCGCGGCTAACGTAGAATTTACCGGCTACCTCCTGCAGTGACAGGTCGGAGGGGTAGTTCTGCTCAATATATTTTACAATATCCGTCATCGGGTTACGTTCCTTCACTGCTCTGGCGGCAAGCTCCTGCGAGAGCTGCTGCAGCATGGCGAAGGACCAGTCGCGCCAGGCGAATAAAGAAAAGGAATAGCCGCTCGGCAGTGGAGCCGGATTGAGGGTATCCGCCCGCTCCAGCTCTGCCAGTGCACGATCGGCCTGTCCGCCCAGGACTTCCCGCACCAGCCGGGAACGGAAGAGCAGGGCGTCGGCTTTCCAGGAATTCAGCATCTCCGGGGTAACCACACCCCGGCGGCTGAGCTCGTGGGTCCAATGCTGTGCTGCGGCTGACAGCACTTCTGGACTGCCGCTGATCACGGCCATTCTCCATTCTTCCTGTACGTCTGCAAAAAGCATCGGCGCCCCGTTTCCGGTATCCAAAGGTTCAGCGGGTGAGGAGAAATGGCAGTAATCCTCATGTCTTAACAGATTCCGCCGGAGTAGTGCTTCGGCGGCTTCTGCGCGTTCGGCGGGCAGTCCTCCAGGAAGGCTTCCTACTGAGCTGATGCCAAAGTGCATCCGGAACTGCAGTGTCAGGTATATTCCCTGGTTGATCCGGTTGATCAGCTCGACAACCGATTCCTGAACATCCCACAGGATCATTGCAATTTCCGGCGGTCCTCCCCAATAGCGGAACGCTATCCCCTTGCTCTGCTGCAGAAATTCATTGCAGATATTGACGATGGCATAATACATCAGCTCACTGTCTCCGCCGAACCGTTTGATCAGCGGATTGTTGCCGGGATCAGTCTGCACCAGAATCAGCCGTGAGACACTGGCATGGTGCGGGACCACTCCCTCATCCAAAAGCCTGCGCAGCGTGGCTTCCGCATTCAGCGGATCATCAATCAGCGCCGACAGCAGCTTCTCCCCGTAGATAGGCTTGATTTCATTCAGCCTTATGCTTTGTTTCTGCCGGTGGCTCCGCTCTTCCTCTTCGGTCCTCCAGGCGGCTACCGCTTTGGATACAGCGTTATTGATCATTTCCGGCTCAATGGGTTTGAGGATATAGTCAATCCCGCCATGACGGACGGTTTGGCGGACAAAGTCAAAATCATTATGGCCGCTGACCACAATAAACTTGGTGCTCCCGGCAAATTCATTGACCCAGGTCATCAGCTCAATCCCGTTACCCGACTCCATCATCATATCCATGATGACAAGTGCCGGCTTTTCCTTGCGGATCAGCTGAATGGCTTCGTTACCGTTCCCGGCCTCCAGAATTTCCCCGATCTGATGCGCATCCCAGTCGACCAGAAGTCTGACCGCCTTGCGTACTCTGGCCTCATCGTCAACAATCAGCGCCTTCATATTCCTTCACTCTCCACAACAATTTCAATTTCCAATC
Source organism: Paenibacillus sp. P46E (assembly GCF_001909095.1). Taxonomy (NCBI): domain Bacteria; kingdom Bacillati; phylum Bacillota; class Bacilli; order Caryophanales; family Paenibacillaceae; genus Paenibacillus; species Paenibacillus sp. P46E. The sequence goes on along the minus strand of NZ_LVYZ01000030.1, from coordinate 81,706 downwards.
TGACAACGACTCCGCCTGCCTTATGATTATCCACCATCAGCACAGCACTGTCCCCACAGACCAGCCTTAGCCGGGCCAGCACGTTGGGCAGTCCGATCCGGGCACCCGGGGCATCCCGTGTGCTGTCTTTGCTGTCCGCGTCTTTCAGGGAGCCGATATCCAGCCGGCTGGGATGCTCAAGCTCCTGCTGTAGCGCTTCCAGCCTTGCTGCAGGAATGGAGCTGCCATTGTTTTGGATGATGATTTCCATCCGTCCGGTGGCAAGCCGGGCCGCTGTGATTTCGATCAGCCCGTCGGTACGGGCGAGATTGAAGCCATGCTTGAAGTAATTCTCCACAATGGGCTGGAGGATCATCTTGGGCATCAGCGCATTCTGCAGCGAGTCCTCCATATCGTAGCGGAAAGTGAACTTATTTTCAAAACGTTCCTTCTGCAGCTCCATATAGGCTTTGACATGATCCAGCTCATTTTGAACCGTCACAATTTTCTCATCATTGTACATGCTGTATCGCATCATTTTGGCGAGCGCGGAGAGCAGGGCATAGATTTGCGGCACCTTAAGCTCCAAAGCGAGTGTACCGATAATCTGTAGCGTATTGTTCAGAAAATGAGGATTAATCTGTGCCTGCAGCGCCTTCAGCTCATTGGTCTTGTTCGACAGCTCCAGCCGGTATTCGCGCAGAATCAGGTTGTTGATCGTATCCATCATGCTGCGGAATCGTTCGGTAACGAGACCAATCTCATCCTTGCCGGTCGGCCTGATATCGATCTCGAGATTACCCGTCTGCACCTGATTCATATACCTTGTCAACTGCTTAATGGGAGCCGTAATCCGGAAGGAGATGAGAATCGTCAGTGCGATAATCATAATCATCAGCAGCACCAGCAGCATGATGTTGATTCTGACGGCTTCGTTCGCTTCACGGTACAGGTAAGAGACCGGAATCTGCTTCACCAGCGTCCAGTTCAGTCCCGGGCTCTCAATCTTCTGATAGATAAACACGGCTCCTTCCTCTTCAAAATAACCCTGAGACAGTCCGTTTGCCGCGATTTGCTTATCATACCAGGAGGCATTCAGCGGTTTACCCAAGGTTGCCTCATCATGACTGTATACGACCGTGCCGCTGTCATCCACCAGATAGATGTTTTCTTTATCGCGCTCATACAGCTGGTCCATGATGTCCGTAAACGCTGTCAGCTTCACATCAATAGAGAGATAGCCGAGCGCATCGGTGGAAGGGACCCTCTCAATCCTTCTATGCAGGGTGAAGACCGGCTCCGGAGTTAACTGCGGAATCACTGAATTCAGCCCGTAGCTGTTGCTTATATGTGTACTCTGAATGGATAGGGGGGATGAGTCCGTGATCCGGGTGTCACTAAAGAGCGGAATCCCCTGCCGGCGCATGGGTGTGGCATTGTGGGCTACGAGCGTGGCTTTGCTATCCTTGACACGATATAGATAGACCTGAAAAACGTCAGGAATAGAAGTCAAAATATAGTTCAGCGAAGAGTAGATCCGGATATTGGCCGTCATATCATCGTAGCCCGCTTCAAGCTGCCTGTAGAAGTCGGAGTCCGAGTAGACCGTCAGAGACAACCGGTTTACCTCCTGGATCAGGGTGCTGATATTTTTGTAGCCCTGGTATAGCAGATTTTTATTCTCATCTACCGCCCGGGTTCGGAGAGACTTCGTCGTGTAAGAATAGCTGATAAACATCGTAGCCATGATACAGATTAGGGTGGGAAGGAGTAAAAAAACAATCAATTTGGTGCGGATACTGTTCCATTTCATCGATTCTTGTCACATCCGATCAATATTTTACACCTGAAAGATCACCTGAGTAGGTGTAAGAGGTCCTTCAAAAAACAGATAATATGTTTAGATCATAAACAAGTGAGTGAGTAAAAGAAAGGGGGACGGGTGAATGCGCGGTTCGAAGTTGTCCCAATTTGGTCAACAGGCTTTTTTTGTGGGTCCGGCATTATTGTTTTTTACCCTGATTACGATTATTCCATTTCTGATGGGAATGTATTATTCCTTCACGGACTGGAACGGCGTATCCGGAAACGTAAGCTGGGTTGGCATTGATAACTTTAAAGCGATATTTACAAATGATCCGGATTTCTGGTCATCCTTCTGGTTCACCGTAAGATTTACTGTGCTGGGAGTGGTTTTGACCAATGTAGTGGGCTTTTTTCTGGCCTATCTGCTGACTAAACCATTAAAAACACGCAATATGCTCCGTACCATTTTCTTCATGCCGAATGTGATCGGGGGATTGTTGCTCGGGTTTATATGGCAATTTATCTTTATCAAGGGTTTCGCCACGATGGGCGATGTCACCGGCTGGTCCTTCTTTAACCTTCCATGGCTAGGTGATGCAACCACGGGCTTCTGGGCGATTGTCTTAGTGTTTATCTGGCAGTCTTCCGGTTATCTGATGGTAATCTACATCGCTTCACTCAGTAACGTATCCAAAGAAGTGCTGGAGGCTGCTGAGATTGACGGCGCATCCCGGATGCAGGTGCTTCGCAACATTATCGTACCGTTGATTATGCCTGCGGTAACCATCGGCTTGTTCCTGGCCATTTCCTGGTCCTTCAAAATGTTCGACCTGAACTTGTCGCTGACCAAAGGCGGACCGTTCAAATCGACCGAGTCTGTTGCCATGAATATCTATAATGAAGCCTTCCTGAACAACCGTTACGGTCTGGGTACGGCCAAAGCGCTGCTCTTCTTCCTGATTGTAGCGATTATCACTGTCATTCAGGTCCGTGTGACGAAGAGCAAGGAGGTAGAAGCTTAATGAATGCAAAGTCCAAAAGCAGATGGAATGTCGGAATTGAAGTAATCATGATTCTTTTGGCGCTTCTATTCCTCTCTCCTTTCTATTTCTTGCTGGCGAACTCGGTGAAATCCTTCGGGGAGATCCTGAGCGATGCTGCAAGCTGGCCGCAGCACTTCATGTGGTCCAACTACTCGAATGCCTGGAAACTGGCCCGCTTCTCTGAAGCCTTCCGCAACTCGCTGATTGTCACCATCATCAGTGTGGTTCTGATCTCTTTGTTCAGTGCAATGGCTGCTTACCGTATGGTTCGCGCCAATAACCGGTTTAACCGGGTGTTGCTGCTGCTGTTCGTAGCGGCGATGGTCGTTCCGTTCCAGACCATTATGATTCCGATCCTAAAGGTCGTTAATGTATTAGGAGTGAATAACTCCTTTCTGGGCCTCATTATTTCCAACCTGGGCCTCAGTATTCCGATGGCGATCTTCCTGTTCCACGGCTTCATCAAGTCCGTACCTCTTGAGATTGAAGAGGCGGCAACGGTCGATGGTTGTAATCCGATATCGGCGTTCTTCCGGATTGTGCTTCCTCTGCTGAAGCCGATGCTGATGACCATTATCGTGCTGAATGCTCTGGGTATCTGGAATGACTACCTGCTTCCGTCGCTGATTCTTCAGGCGCCTGGGCTTCGTACGATTCCGCTGGCTACCTTCTCATTCTTCGGGCAGTATACGAAGCAATGGGATATGGCGCTCCCGGCACTGACAATCGGGGTTGCTCCAATTGTGATCTTCTATCTGTTCATGCAGCGGTACATTGTTGAGGGAATAGCGGCCGGCTCGGTGAAAGGTTAACACCGGGCCCCCGTTCCACATAGGAATCAGTTAAATTATATGAGGGGGAAATAAAATGATTAAGAAACGTTCTGCACTGTTGATGTCATCTGTAATGCTAATGACAGTAGTGCTCGCGGCTTGTGGCGGGAATTCAAATAATGCCGCATCCAATACTGCATCTAATGGAAGCGCTGGCAACAAATCCGGCGAAGTGAAAACGGTTAAAATTTTTCAGTTCAAGACTGAAATCGTGGAAGGCCTGAACGAGCTGAAGGTTGAATTCGAGAAAGAACATCCTAACATCAAGCTGGACATCCAAACGGTCGGCGGCGGTGCAGACTATGCGGCAGCCCTGAAGACTAAATTTGCTTCCGGCGATGCTCCTGATATTTTCTCGAACGGCGGTTACGCTGAAATGGCACTGTGGGCTGACAAATTGGAAGACCTGTCCGATCAGCCTTGGGTGAAGGATCTGATTCCTTTGGCTGCAGAGCCAATGACCAAAGACGGCAAAACCTATGGTATGCCAATGAACCTTGAAGGTATCGGTTATGTATACAATAAAGACCTGTTTGCAAAAGCGGGTATCACTGAAACTCCAAAGACCATTTCTGAGCTGGAACAAGACGCTAAGAAGCTGCAGGCGATCAATGTTATTCCTTTCGGCAATGCGTATCAGGAATGGTGGCTGCTGGGTATCCAGGGGATTAGCGTAGCTTTTGCACAGCAGGCTAATGTTGATGATTTCATCAAGGGCCTGAATGCCGGAACTTCCACAATCGTGGGCAACGAGAAATTCAAGGATTGGAGCAACCTGCTTAACCTGACTGTAAAATACGGACAAAAAAATCCGTTGACTACAGATGCTAATACTCATCTGGCTATGTTCGCCAATGGCGAAACGGCTATGATGCAGGAGGGCAACTGGGCACAGACTCTGGTTGATAACATCAAGCCTAACATGAACATCGGTATGTTTCCTATGCCAATTAACGACGATCCTGCGATGAACGATAAGCTGTCTGTAGGCGTTCCAGCGAACTTGGTCGTTAACAAGGATTCCGGATCGAAGGAAGAAGCTAAAACCTTCCTGAACTGGCTCGTAACTTCAGACATGGGTAAAGAGTATATCGTGAAAAAATGGAAATTCATTCCTGCTCTGTCCACCATTCCAGCAACACCTGAAGATATCGGTCTTCTTGGTGCTGATGTATGGAAATATGTTAAAGAAGGTAAAGTATACGGTTTGCAGGCTTCAAAATTCCCTGATGGTGTAACTCAGGAATTCGCCAGCGTCATCCAAGAACTGATCGCTGGTAAAACCGACGAAGCCGGCTGGGAAAAAGGTATGCAGGCTGCTTGGGACAAGCTGAAGAAATAAGCGGATCAAGTAAACAGAGAGTCCGGATACGGACCAAATAAGCAGTTGGATAAAGTGGATTTGCGAAAGGCGCTCCGTCTATCTCATCATTGATGTGAGGCGGAGCGTCTTTATTTGATTTAAAATAAGAGGATGAAAGGGAGTGAAGGAATGGGCGGGGAAGGTTATAAGAACGTTCAAGTCGGTGTTGATTATTATCCGGAGCACTGGGATGAATCCATGTGGGAGCCGGATGTGAAGCTAATGAAGGAGAGCGGCGTCAGACTGGTGCGGGTGGCAGAGTTTGCCTGGAGCCGTCTGGAGCCGAGCGAAGGGGAATTTGAGTTCGGCTGGCTGGATAGGGCGATAGATCTGTTTCATAAATATGGCCTCCAGGTTGTGATCGGAACGCCTACAGCAACACCGCCGCGCTGGGTAACGCGGACTTACCCGGATGTGCTGCCGGTCTTTGCGGACGGGCGGATTTATCACGAAGGCGTGCGCGGGCACCGCTGCTACAACAGTGTCTCCCTGCGCAAATTCGGAAGCCGCATCATTGAACGCCTGGCTGAACACTACAGCAGTCATCCGGCCGTGATCGGCTGGCAGACCGATAATGAATTCAGCATGCTGGATTGCTGCTGCGACCGCTGCAATAAGGACTTCCGGGACTGGGTGCGGGCAAAATACAGCACGCTCCAGCATCTGAACCAGGAATGGGGGACCGTGGTCTGGAGCGGTGAATACAGTGACTGGTTTGAGGTTACAGTGCCTTACGGCGGCTCGCCACACCAGAATCCCTCACTTCTGCTGGACTATCAGCGGTTCCAGTGGGAATCATGTATTGCCTTCCAGCGTTCCCAGGTAGAGATTCTGCGACGGGTCTGCCCGGAGCATTTCATTACGCATAATTTCCACAGCTATCCGCAGCGGCTCAACATGCATGGGCTGGCTGAGGATCTCGACGTGGCCGCCTTCGATTATTATCCGAACCCGTCACCGCAGAAGCAGGCGACCGCGCCTTACAGCGGCGCGCTTTCCCTGGATCTGACCCGGGGCATCAAACGCCGGAACTTCTGGATCATGGAGCAGCTTAGCGGGCCTCCGGGCTGCTGGTTCCCCATGTGGCGGACGCCGCACCCGGGTCTCATCCGCGCTTATGCCTGGCAGGCGATTGCGCGCGGGGCGGATACAGTTGTGCATTTCCGCTGGCGCAGTGCGGCAGCCGGAGCGGAGCAATTCTGGCATGGGCTGATCGACCACAGCAATGTGCCCGGACGGAGGTTCGCCGAATTCGAACAGCTGTGCGGCGAGGTGAATGGTCTGGCCCCGCTGCTGCAGGGGACTGAGGTCGTCAGCCGGGCCGCCATCCTGTATTCGCATGAGCAGCAGGCGGCACTGCGTATCCAGCCCCAGGCCGAGGGGATGGATTATTATGAGAATATCAAGCTGTACCACCGTGCGCTGACCCGGCTTGGCATCAGCTGTGATGTTATCGACTGGCGTCAGCCGCTTGAGGGGTACAGGCTGGTGATTGCCCCCAGTCTGTACCTGCACGATGAAGAAGCCTCCCAGTCACTGGAGGCTTATGCCGAAGCCGGGGGAACAGTGATTCTCACGAACCGCAGCGGCGTGAAGAATATGAGCAACATCTGCGAAATGCAGCCTCTGCCGGGATTCTTCTCGCGTGCGGCGGGCGTTTCGGTGGAGGAATACGACCCGGTCGGAACCGAAAATCATTTGCTTGTTGATCGTGAAAGTATGCTGTATGAATGCAGCCAGTGGTGCGACATTCTGCGGCCAGAGGGGGCCGAGCCCATTGCCTGGTATGGTGACGATTTCTTCACCGGAGCTCCTGCGGTTACTGTGAACCGCTTCGGATCGGGCCGGGTTTATTATATCGGGACTCATGCCGGTGAGGACTACTGGCTGAAGCTTCTCCATGATATCGCGCTAGAGGCAGAGCTGGTCCTGTTTCCGGGATTGCCGGACGGTGTGCAGGCATTTACGCGTACCGGAAAGGCGGGAGATCTGCTGTTCCTGCTGAATCTCACGCGTACGGCACAGACCGTGGGACTCGACAAGCATTACCGCAGTGCTCTTACCGGTGCCTTGCTTAGTGGACCGTTTGAGCTTGGGCCTTACGCCGTTGAGATTCTGAAGGCCGAAAGCTGATCTATCCGGGCATCCGGGATCAGGCGGAAGGATGGCGTCTTTTGTCCATCATGCGCCATAACCCCACATGATAATCTAAAAGTTTATCTGATGTTTGTGTGCAAGGCTATTGCCGGGGGGGCTAGATCATGAACGGAGATTTAGTGCAGCCGCCGGAATTGATCCGGCGTCGTTCCGGACTGCTTGCGGAAGGTGGCCACGAAATGGCTGACGTCGCGGAACCCGACGCGCTGGGAGATCGCTTTTACCGTAAGACCCGGCTGGGTAACGAGCAGCTCCTTGCTCTTGCGGATGCGCAGACGGACGAAATAAGCATAAGGGGACAGTCCAAAGGTCTGAAGGAACAGGCTGTTCAGATACCGTCCCGACACATCAAGCTGCGCCGCGAGATCAAAGAGTCCCACATCCGGGTCGCCATAGTGGCTGTCCATCCATTTCAGCAGCGGCTGCAGCTTGTCCACATTGCGGGAAATCGCCGTATTATTATGCAGCTGCCCGTACTTATTCAGCGTCAGCAGGAAGCGGTAAGCGTCAGTCGATTCGCCCAGGCTGAACATATCATCTGCGGCATCATGGCGGTCAAGCATCTCCTCCAGCATATGAGAGAGCGGCGCTTCACTCTCCCAGCGGTAGAGCAGGCTCCTGTTCATGCCGAGCGAATCCAGAATATTCCGGGCTGAAGCACCGCCGAAGGTGAGATAATACGTGCACCACACCTCTGAAGAGAGGGATTCATAATGGTGCGGCGTACCCGGCATGAGCAGAATGCCGCTGCCTTCAGCGAGTGTGACTTTTTTGTTGTCCAGATGGATGATGCCTTCACCATGCGCCGTCTGCAGCCAGTGATAGGTATGGTAGCCTTGCGGGCGGGATACTTTTTCCTGATCGGGGTTATACCCCATACTGTCCAGGGTGATTGGAAGCTGCTGTCCGCTCTCCTGGGCAAAGACGATTCTGCGCACGGCACTCACTGACATACATGTCATCTCCTGTAGTTCCATATTATTATATACTTAGTATTTTATTTTATATTTAAAGGGATTCGGTTAGGGATTAAAATAAGAATATACTTATACTATAAAGGATGTGCGAAGTGTGATCAACGAGAAATTGCCGAAGATCTGGTACGGTGGAGACTACAATCCGGAGCAGTGGGATGCCCCGGTATGGGCAGAGGATGAACGGATGTTCAAGTTGGCGGGGATTGATGTCGCCACGATTAATGTATTTTCCTGGGCATTGATTCAGCCTTCTGAGGATACTTATGATTTCACCGGTCTGGATGAATTAATCGACCGCTTATATAAGAATGGAACTTATGTATGTCTGGCGACAAGCACCGGTGCTCATCCGGCCTGGATGGCTCACCGTTATCCTGAAGTAACCCGGGTGGACGTGCAGGGCAGAAAACGCAAATTCGGCGGACGCCACAACTCCAATCCGAACAGTCCGGTCTACCGGAAATTTGCTGCTAAGCTGGCTGGCAAGCTGGCCGAACGCTACAAGGATCATCCGGGTCTGGTCGCCTGGCATATCTCCAATGAATATGGCGGCTACGATTACTCTGAGCAATCCGAAGCCGCTTTCAGAGTCTGGCTGAAGAACCGTTATGGCTCGCTGGATGCTCTCAATAAAGCCTGGAATACCCGTTTCTGGGGACATACCTTCTATGACTGGGAAGAAATTGTTGTGCCCAGTGAGCTGAGTGAGGAATGGAATGGCAACCGGACCAACTTCCAGGGGATATCCCTCGATTACCGCAGATTCATGTCCTACAGTCTGCTGGAATGCTACAAGCTGGAATATGAAGCGATCAAGGAGCACAGCACGAATGTTCCGGTTACCACGAACCTGATGGGCTTCTATCCGGAGCTGGATTATTTCGAGTGGGCCAAGCACATGGATGTCATCTCTTGGGACAACTACCCGTCGCTCGATACGCCGGTCAGCCATACGGCTATGACACATGATCTGATGCGCGGCCTGAAGCATGGCCAGCCGTTCATGCTGATGGAGCAGACGCCAAGCCAGCAGAACTGGCAGCCGTACAACTCGCTGAAGCGTCCGGGCGTGATGCGTCTGTGGAGCTATCAGGCGGTAGCACGCGGTGCGGATACTGTGCTGTTCTTCCAGCTCCGCCGTTCCGTCGGTGCCTGCGAGAAGTATCATGGTGCAGTCATTGAGCATGTGGGACATGAGCATACCCGGGTATTCCGTGAATGTGCTGAGCTCGGCAAAGAACTGGAGCTGCTGGGCGACCAGCTTCTGGATGCGCGCAGCGCAGCACAGATAGGCATTATCTACGACTGGGAGAACCGCTGGGCGCTGGATCTGTCGAGCGGACCTTCCGTAGCACTGGATTATGTGAACGAAGTGCATAAATATTATGATGCCCTGTATCAGCAGAATATCGAAGCCGATATGATCGGTGTTGAAGAAGACCTGTCCAAGTACAAGATAGTCATTGCTCCGGTACTGTACATGATTAAGCCGGGATTTGCTGAGAAGGTAGAAGCCTTCGTGAAGGCAGGCGGCACATTCGTTACGACTTATTTCAGCGGAATCGTGAATGAGAATGATCTGGTTACCGTAGGCGGCTACCCTGGTGAGCTTCGCAACGTACTCGGCATCTGGGCTGAGGAGATCGATGCGCTGCTGCCGGGAATGAGCAATGAAATCGTGATGAGCAAAGAGTGGGGAGCGCTGAACCGCACCTATCCATGCGATTTACTGTGCGATTTGATTCACGCTGAAGGCGCAGAAGTGCTCGCGGAGTATGGCACCGACTTTTACAAAGGCATGCCGGCCCTGACCATGAACCGCTTTGGCGAAGGCAAGGCCTATTATGTGGCAACCAGTCCGGATGCGGCGTTCCTGCAAGGGTTCTTGTCGAACCTCTGTGCCGAACAAGAGATCCAGCCGCTGGTCAGTGCACCAGAAGGCATCGAGTCCGTACAACGTGTTAAGGACGGTGTATCCTATCTGTTCCTGCTGAACCATAAGGAAAGCGAACTCAGCGCTGATATCGGTTCCGTTCAGCGCACCGATCTGCTGACAGGTAAGACCTTCAGCGGTACGGCCGTTGTTCCGGGACGTGGCGTGCTGATTTTGACAGACAAATAATATTAAGGGACGATTTCCCGGTCTTCAGGCCTGGAGAGTCGTCCTTTTTTTTACGCCCAAAATGGTATAATGCAGAAATAGATTGAGATACGAAGATTAACGGTTCAGGAGAGAAGCAGCATATGACAACCTTACTGGTAACAGGCTACCGCGCGCATGAGCTCGGGATTTTTGACAGCAAACATCAGGGGATTCCGTATATCAAAAAAGCGCTGAGAAACAGATTAATCCCTCTGATCGAGGAAGGGGTAGAATGGATCATTACTCCCGGGCAATACGGGGTGGATCTGTGGGCCTGTGAAGTGGTGCTGGAGCTGAAGCAGCAGTATCCCGGCCTGAAGCTGGGCATTATTACAGCACATGCCGCTCCGGAAGAAAAGTGGAAAGAGGAGAAGCAGGATGAATACCGCCGGATTATTGCCGAGGCTGATTATTACGGGGCGGTCAGCAATGCTCCATACGACGGAAGCTGGCAGTTCCGGGCCAGGGATGACCTGCTGCTGCGCAAAAGCGACGGGATTCTGCTGTTCTATGACGAAGACGCAGCCGAGGGAAGTCCCAAATTCTTGAAAGAGCGGGTCCAGAAGCTGCATGAGGAGGGAAACTATAGCCTCTATCTGATGCATGCCGAGGAAGTCCAGAATATTGCGGATGAGGAGAGCCAGCGCGGATATGAATAAGGAGGACAGACAAATGAGTTCTGTTAATGGCGGAGAGGATATTTGTTATGTTATTATGTTAAGTCCCACCCCTCAGGACCGGAGGGATATAGATATCATCCGGGCGCATGTCAAGCATCTGCAGGAGCTCGAACGCAGCGGACAGCTGGTCATGTGCGGACCCTTCAGCGACAGTCCGGGCGGCATGGTCATTATTCGTGCAGACTCCTGCGAAGAAGCGGAGCGGATCGCAGAGCGCGATCCGTACATTCTCACGGGAATCCGCAGCTATGAGCTGCGCACCTGGGGGCTGTCACATGCAGGCAACCGGTATATGGGCATCGCGGAGGAATAGAACAAGCAGCTCTTCTCACAGAAACGATACCGTCCCTCAGAAGGACGGTATCGTTTCTGTTTATATGAAGCTTTGCAGGGAAGGTGCTTTGCGGACCTTATAATTCTGCTCGTAGGCATATGCCAGCCGGATCAGTACCGGCTCCTGGTAAGCCTGCGCCGAGAAGGTGACCCCAAAGGGAGCACCGGCAGAAGTGTAGCCGGAAGGCACAACGATGGAAGGATAACCTGCCCTGGAGGTAATCCGTGCACCGAAATCCGCCGGGAACAGCAGTGCGTCAAGCTGATGCTCCTTCATCGTGGCGTCGATGCCAAGCTCCTTGCAGAGCCTGAGATCCGTTGCCCGGTCGCGCAGATATTGCGGCTCAGTGAACGTGCCGGAGGAGGTGTATTCGGCATCCAGCAGGGTGGCTTGACCGTATTTCAAGGTCTCCATAGGATGTGCATGATTGAAGTCGATAATATCCTTCAGCGTGCGCATTCTGGCTCCCGGGCCGAGAGCGGCCAGATACGCGTTCAGCGAGGTCTTGAATTCGTTCAGCACGACGGAGGAATAACTGATCTCGCGTGCGGTCCGGATCTCTGCCGGATCAATGATGGTGGCGCCAAGCTCGCGCATCCGGTCCACCGAGGCGTTGAACAGCGCCAGCTGCTCATCGGTCAGCTCCTCAAAATAATAATCCCGCGGAATTCCAATCCGTGCGCCCTGCAGCCCGTTCGGGTCGAGGAAGACGGTATAATCCTCATGCAGACGGCCTGCACTTGTCCCCATGGCGGCATCTCTGTCATCCTTCCCCAGCATTGCGTTCAGCAGCAGTACCGCATCGCGGACCGTGCGTGCCATGGGTCCGGCAGTATCCTGTGTATTCGAGAGCGGCAGAATGCCGGAACGGCTGATCATCCCCACCGTCGGCTTGATGCCGATGATGGAGCCGAGATTGCCTGGATTCAGAATGGAGCCTGAGGTTTCCGTACCCACGGACACTGTGCAGAAATTGCAGGCCACTGCTACCGCAGAGCCGGCGCTGGAGCCGCCCGTCGGCGTGGATATATTGTAGGGATTCAGCACTTGTCCGCCGCGTGAGCTGTACCCGGACGGCATGCCGTTCGTCATGAAATTGGCGAATTCAGTCATATTGGCTTTGCCTATAATGACGGCCCCAGCTTCGCGCAGCTTGGTGACGATATAAGCATCTTCCCCGGCAAAAGAATCCGCCAAAGCCAGCGAGCCTGCACTGGTGTGCATTTTATCGCCGGTGTTGATATTGTCCTTCACTAAGACAGGTATACCATGCAGCGGCCCCCGGGGGCCTTGCAGCGAGCGTTCCACATCCAGAGATTCGGCAATGAACAGGGCATCGGGATTGATCTCCAGAATGGAGTTGACTGTCAGCCCGCTTTTGTCATGCTCGGCGATACGTTCAAAATACATGAGGACTAATTGTCTGGACGTCATTTCTCCGGTTTCAAGCGCAGCCTGAATCTCCGGAATGGTAGCCTCTACGATTTCAAAACTCATGCGGTTCACGCTTCTTTCCCTGTGGAATATAGCCTTATTGTCTATAGGGTCTTCAGGTCCTTCTCGAATCCTAGTCCTGCACCTGGGTAAATCCTTCTTCCGCCAGGTATTCCTCAGCTTCTTCAAGCGTCTCAAAAGCCATCTCCAGCTGAAGCCCGGCGTAGAGATACCACAGGTCATCCTCCGGCTTCAGGGTAAGCGTATGTCCTTCATCATTCGTCCATAGTGTCTGTGCTCCGGCTACCTGCTTTTTCTTTCTCTTGCCAGGTGCCGGTGCCTCCGGGATATACATAGACAGTGAGGTGATGGACGCCTCCAGCAGGCTGCGCAGTTCGGGCTCCCCGTAATCACGGATGTTCACCATGCCTTTGTCATCGGTCTCATAGCCGCGCAGCAGTCCTGCATACACAAACCCGTTGCCATTCGGATGCAGATGGAAGGCCACCGTTTTCTTCTCATGGCGGCTCTCTTCATAGTGGTAGTTCACCCGGCCCAGCGATACATTTCTCCGCTCAAGCTGGGGGTAGGAATCAAGAATAGCCAATTTCTGTTCAAAAGTAAGCATATACAGCCTCCGGTTTACGGTTTCAATTTCAGTCGCCCTGATTATACCATGCGGTTCCCTTCAAGGACTATAATCCGGATCGTACCCTCCCGGGTCTACCGGTATAGAGGCAGGGTGATTACAAAAGCGCAGCCCTGCTCCGGCCTGTCGCCGAGCCGCAGGCTTCCGCCCAGGGCTTCGGCAAGCAGCCGGCTGAAGGTAAGGCCCAGTCCAAGGCCACGGAGTGTGCTTTGTTTGTCACTGCTGCGGAAGAAGGCTTCGAAGATCCGCCCGCTGTTCTCTTCAGAAATGCCCGGCCCATTATCGGTGACGGTAATCACGGCATATCCCTCCGGAGTCCCCTCAAGGCAGAGGGTCAGATGAAGGGGATGCCCCGGCGCTTTGGCCTGTACGCTATTGTTAAGCAGATTGACGAGAATCTGCTGGATGCGCAGCGGATCGCCCCGCAGGAATAGGGGCTGCTCCGGCAGCTGCAGCACCGGCTCACATACCTCCTCGCTTTGGGTCAGCTTCCACTGATAGACGACCTCCTCCAGTAGCGGAACAGCATCCAGCCTGTCATGACGGATAGCGACAATACCTGCAGCCAGGGCGTTGTAATCCAGCAGATCCGCAACCATCCGCTGCAGCCGTCCGGCCTCCAGCAGAGCAATGTCGAGGAATTCACTGGCTTCTTCGCCTTCCACAATGCCCTCACGCACCGCATGCACCAGTCCTTTGATGGAGGTGACAGGGGTTTTAAGTTCATGGGAGACCCCGGCCAGCATCACCGCCCGGGACTGCTCGAACTGCTGAAGCTTGCCCGCCATCTCCTGGAAGGAGAGCAGCAGCTCGTGAATTTCCCGCTCTTTGGCCTCCGTCTTCAAGATGATGTTATATTCACCGCCGCTGATCTGCGAAGCAGCGGCGGCAACCCGCTGAATCGGCTTGGCCAGCTTAATGGACAGGAGATAAATAGTCAGCCAGCTTAAGAGAATCAGGAAGAAGATGAGAATCGAGAAGAAGGTAATCTCCTCCCGCGGAATGAACCGAAGGGATCGTTTGGACTGCAGGACCACTACCTGCCCCAGCGTTTCGCCGTTTCCTTGAATCCGGGCACCGGCCGACTTGAACTCCGGGCTGCGTGCCGCGCTCAGGCTGTCGTTGAGCTCGTAGCGCATCTCCTGGTCGGTCATTGCCGGCTGGGAGAACAGCAGCTCTCCTTCCGGTCCGGTAATAATGACGCACATTTCCTGCGTCAGTTTGAAGAACCGCTTGCGGTCCTCAATCAGCTGATTCAGAGCCGGGGAAATATTCAGATTTCCGTCCGCATTCACGCTGCGGTCGGCAATCTCCTGCGCGAGCAGACCGGTGGTTTGCATCCGGTTGTTCATTGCTTCCTGCTGAATCCACCAAAAGGTCACCAGCGCGGTGAGCAGGAGACCCGTGCCGATAATCAGCAGGTAGCGGACCGTCCAGTAGGAGAGGATGGAGGTGTGGGTGCTGCGCGGCTTCTTCAACTTCAGGTGGTCCATAATTGGTACCCCGTTCCTCTAAGCGTGCGGATTTCGCCTTCTCCGGCAGGCCAGTGCGACAGGGCCTGGCGCAGCCTTTTGATCGACAGGTCCACAGCCCTGTCACTTCCCTCATAATCCATCTCCCACACATGCTCCAGCAGCTGATCCCGCGTACAGATCTGATTCGGTCGTTCCGCAAGGAAGAGCAGCACCGACATATCACGCGGACTCAAGGAAACCTCGGCTCCGTTCAG
Source organism: Paenibacillus sp. P46E (assembly GCF_001909095.1). Lineage (NCBI taxonomy): Bacteria > Bacillati > Bacillota > Bacilli > Caryophanales > Paenibacillaceae > Paenibacillus > Paenibacillus sp. P46E. Next base: position 66,579 of record NZ_LVYZ01000030.1, on the reverse strand, counting down.
GAACACTGAGCGTGCGCCAAAATCAATAAACAGGCTGCCATAATGGCGTTTGCGGCTGCCGTCGGACCACTGGGAGGGGCGCCGCAGCACCGCATTTACACGGGCCACCACCTCTTCAGGAATAAAGGGCTTGGACATGTAATCGTCGGCCCCTCCGTCCAGTCCGGCCAGCCGGTCGTGAATAGAGTCTCTGGCCGTCAGCATAATCACAGGGCAGCTGCTTTTCTCACGGATCAGACCCAGCAGCTCAAAGCCATCCATATTCGGCAAATGGATATCGAGCAGAATCAGGGAAGGCGGAGCCACCTCGAAGGCCTCCAGCGCAGTGCGTCCGTCGGCGGCACGGGTGATCTGGAAGCCCGCCTTTTTGAGATAAGCACCAAGCACGCGGGCAATGGCCTCTTCATCTTCTACAATCAGAATCGATTTCATCATCTATAGACAGTCTCCTTACAGCTACTCAGATTCTTAAGTTCACTCGATATAGTTAAAATTACGACAATTTTACCACAATACAGATGGGGGTGCTTTGACTTATTCCCGACATATTGCTCTGCTAGAATGGGAACCAAGCCATACCGGGCTATACAGAACCATTTGGATGGAGGAAACAGGATGAAGAAAAAAACAATCGCCATCGTCGCTGCTGGAGTCGTCATTGTAGGAGCCATCACCGCATTTTCCTATTTGAATAAAAGCTTGGGAAATAATGTTGAAATCGAGTCCGTGATTCCGACACAGGCGCAAGGTGCAGCAAACGGTACGAACACAGCGAATGCGGCAGCATCGCCCGCAGGCGCAGCTGTTACAGCAGAACAATTAAATGGTGCCTGGAACATCGCCGACACTTCGAAAGTATACTGGTCGGTAACGACCTCCAAGGAAACTGTCAATTTCGTGGACCCGTCAGTTACGGGAACCTGGAACGTGAACCTGGACGATGCGGGGGCGATGACCGGAGAAGGCACCGTGGAGATGAGTGCGCTTGATTCCGGCAACGGTCAGAGAGACGAGCATGTAAAGGGAGCAGACTTCCTTTCCGTAACAGAATTTCCGCAGTCCACCTTTGTCGTGAAGTCATTCTCGGAGCTGCCGGCGGAATGGACGGAAGGCACGGCGGTACCCGTCCAGCTGCAGGGCACGATGACCGTAAAAGGCACTACAAAGGATGTCACCTTCGACAGTCAGGCCGTATATAGCGGCGGACAGCTTATGCTCTCGGGCACAACCACCGTAACCTTTGAAGATTTCGGCATGGCCAACCCGCACTCGATTGTGTTAGACACCGAAAATAATCTCGAGGTCCGCCTGGAGCTTGTACTATCGAAATAACAGGAACACTTCAATATAATAAGCTTAAGACTCTTCCCGGCAGCCGCATCTTTGTGGTTCCCGGGAGGAGTTTTTTGTTTTTTACTGGATATCCCTGCTGCACCGGGGTATATTTTTACCTATAGCCTGAAGGAGGGAAGCTCCATGATTGAAGTGGCGGCAGCGATTATACATAATGCAGAAGGGCAAATCCTGATCGCACGGCGGCGGGAGGGCAAATCACAGGCCGGATTATGGGAATTCCCGGGCGGTAAGCTGGAGGACGGCGAAGAGGTGCCGGACTGTCTGCGCAGAGAGCTGATGGAGGAGATGAGCATCACGATTCTTCCTTACGCGGCTTATGGAGTGAATGAGCATGATTATGGCGGATTCAAGATCAGGCTGATTGCCTGGGAGGCCGAATTGCTTGAAGGCCAAATCAGACTGAGTGATCATGATGCTTTCCGGTGGGTGGCGGCGAATGAGCTGAACGATTTTGCTTTTGCTCCGGCGGATATCCCTTTTGTGCACAGGCTGCTTGATCCATTACAGTAAACCGGATAAAAGACGATAGAATATACATAGGAAGGGGCTGTTTCATCTGCCTGAGTACCATAAGCTTGTGCGTGACGGCATACCGGAGCTGATTGCTGCCGGGGGGCACTCGTGCATTACAAGAACACTGGAGCATGAAGAGTACATAGACCAGCTGCGTGCGAAATTGCGAGAGGAAGCGGAGGAGTATTTCCGTGAGGACAACGACAGGCTGGCACTTGAAGAACTGGCGGATCTGCTGGAGGTCATTCGGGCGCTGGCAGCCACACACGGGGGGAGCCCTGAGACGCTGGAACAGATCCGTGTAGAGAAGGCGGAACGCCGCGGCGGATTCCAGGAGCGTATTTTTCTGTTGCGGGTAGAGGATGGCAGCTAGCTGCGTACCGGATGGTTCCCGTTCAAGCTATAGGAGGTTGACAATTCATGTTCAAAAGCAGACTGACCATGCTCTTAAGCAGTGCTGCCGCCATTGTACCGATTGTGCTGTATTTCTATCTCTACCCGCGGATGCCCGATTTTGTACCGATTCATTACAACGGGGCCACGGCTGACCGGTTTGTGGATAAATGGAGTGTCGATGTGGCTCTGCTCTGTCTGCTCAGCTGGTTCGGCTTCGGTTTTATGCGGCTGCTTCAATTCTTATTGCAAAAAATGTTCCTGAACAGCTATATCCATAATGTGGCGTTCATTCACCGGATCTGGAATGCGGCGACATTGCTTGTGACGGCCGGGTTCGCCGCGATTAGCGTCTGTGCCCTGCTCGCTATGGTCTAGCGGGCTGGCCTGCGCTGGCTGTACTCACAGAATATAGTTTGATAGAATCAAAAGTACCTTATGGCCAAAAACAAGGAGGATTCATCAATGACAATCGATAACGCTTACAAGGTGAAATGGGGGATTCTCAGCACCGGCTGGATCGCCCACCAGTTCGCAACCGATTTGGCTCATGCATCGAACGGGATTGCCTATGCTGTAGGTTCACGCAATCAGGAAAGCGCCGATGAATTTGCCAAGAATCACGGTATTCCTGTAGCCCACGCCACGTATGATGACTTAGTTAATGATCCGGAGGTGGATGCGGTTTATATCGGGACGCCACATCCTTTTCATAAAGACAACGCGCTGCTTGCGCTGCGTGCCGGCAAGGCGGTGCTCTGCGAGAAGCCGTTCACGGTGAACAGCGGCGAGCTTGAGGAGATCGTAGCTTATGCCCGCGAACATAAGCTGTTTCTGATGGAAGCCATGTGGAGCCGGTATATTCCGGCCAACGTCAAGGTCAGAGAATGGGTTGCCGCAGAGCGGATTGGAGACGTACGGATGGTGAAGGCGGACCTCGGCTTCCGCACCGAATGGAACCCGGAGAGCCGTCTGCTGAACCCGGCACTGGGCGGCGGGGCGCTGCTGGACGTTGGCATTTACCCGATTTCCTTTGCCTCCATGATCTTTGGGCCTCACCCCGAAAAGGTAGCCAGCACTGTACATATGGGTGAAACGGGGGTAGATGAGCATTTCTCGCTGCTGCTGTCCTATGGCGATGGCAAATCGGCTTCCCTGAACGGCGGGGTACGCCTGAATATGCTGCAGGAGGCTTATGTGTTCGGAACAGAAGGCCATATTGTGGTTAAAGGCTCATTTATAAACCCGAGATCAGCCGAGCTGTATGTCGGCGGCGAGCTTGTGGAGACCTTTGAGGATGACCGGGGGTCCATCGGGTATGCCTTTGAAGCCGAGGAAGTGGGACGCTGCCTGCAGGCCGGACTAACGGAGAGCCCGGTGCTGACGCTGGATGAATCGGTAGCGATTCTGAAGCTGCTGGATCAGATCCGCGCCGAGTGGGGGCTTGTCTATCCCGGTGAATAACCCCGGATAGATACGTGGACATGATGATTACCTGCCCAACAACCGAGTACCGTTAATGCTTAGAAGGGGAATGCAGGAGGTGTAACATGGCACTGGATATGGATCGTTATCAAGGCTGCCTGCAAGGGCTGGCAGCGGGTGATGCGCTGGGAACCACCGTAGAATTCAAGGCTCCGGGGACCTTTGCGCCGCTGGAGGATATTGTTGGCGGAGGAGTGTTCAGTCTGCAGCCGGGACAGTGGACGGACGATACATCGATGGCGCTATGCCTGGCGGACAGCCTGCTTGCGTCCCGGGGATTTGATCCCGCCGACCAGCTGCGGCGGTATGTCCGGTGGTTCCGCGAAGGCTACCTGAGCAGCACGGGAGAGTGCTTCGACATCGGGAACGCCACGCGCTCAGCGCTGATGCACTTCGAGGCCAGCGGCGAAGCCTGGAGCGGGTCGGAGGATCCGCATGCAGCCGGCAACGGCTCGATTATGCGCCTGGCCCCGGTGGTGCTCTATTATGCTGAGGACCCGGCTGAAGCCATTAAGTACGCTGCGCTCAGCTCACGGACGACCCATGCTGCTGCAGAATGTGTGGATGCCTGCCGCCTGATGGCGGCCTATATCCTGGCCGGACTGCAGGGGTGGAGCAAGCAGGAGATGCTGGCCCCGGGCGCCTTCGGCGGCTGGCTGCACGAGGGGACGTTGTCCGGCAGCATTCTGGACATTAAGCACGGTTCCTACCAGCGCAAGGCTCCGCCGGAGATTAAGGGCTCCGGTTACGTGGTGCAATCGCTGGAAGCAGCCCTTTGGGCGTTCCACCAGTCGGCCAGCTTTGAGGAGGGGGCGCTGTTGGCAGTTAATCTGGGCGATGATGCTGATACTACCGGCGCCGTCTACGGCCAGATTGCGGGAGCGTATTACGGCCTAGGCGGCATCCCTGCGCGGTGGTCTGACAAGCTTACCCTGCAAGGGCTGATCAGTGATTACGCAAGGCGCCTGTTTACGGAGCGGGCGGGAAGCGGACAATAACAAGCAGGCAGGCGATCAGGGTAGCGTGAAAAGGCGAGTGGTCAGTGCGCGAGGATAATGGGGCATAGTGTAAGGGTGGGCGAATAGAACGTGAGTAAGCTCCGCAGCTGCGGAGCTTTTTTTGGGGATTCAGTCAAATGACTTCAGCGAATAAGGTCTATCAAAAGCAGGGGAGAACAGGCATGGAAGGAATGACACGCGGCGAGCTGGCTAAGCGGACCAGCCTAAGCATGGCAACTATCCGCTACTATGAGGATAGCGGCATTCTGCCCGTCCCCGGGAGGGTAGCAAATGGCTACCGGATCTACTCCGAGGATTATCTGGTAAAGATTCCGGCGGATAAGGAGTAGACGGTTATCTCGTCAGCAGCTGTGTACGATAAGAAGGTCTTGTTCTTGCGTAGTGATACAGGTTCCCGGCAAGCAATCCCACAAATAAGTAGATCAAACCGCCGAAGTATGCATACACCATAGCCCCCGCAACAGCGCACAGGACACCGAAAATGATTTGATCTTTATACTTGGCCGGTGAGGTAGGCGGGTCCGTAAGCATAAACAGGGCAAAGAACAGGCTGGCATTGATATAAGGAATCCGTAGGGCATCTGTGGCGTCACCGAACTGGAATAGTCCCATGATCAGCAGCAGGACGAAATACGTGCCGAGAAAGGAAAAGACCAAAGGGAATTTATTCACACGCTTGGTCACCAGATAACCGCCAATTACAGGGAAAATCAGGCTCCAGGCCGGAAGGTCGCCGAAGGCCCCCCACCAGCTCTGTCCGGTTTGAAAGAGCAGGCTGGATAACAGCAGGCCGAGAGCCGCCGGATTGAAAATGGCCTTTTTCTTATTCACAAATACATATTTCGGTACAATGGCGAGCAAGGCAGTTGCGGCGACAACGATCCATGAAGCACTTGTGCTTAGGATCAGAGCGACGATAAGTCCCGTGATGACGGCGCTATAGGGTGGAGTCCGTTTCTTTTTGACCAGAGAAGTGCCTAGCATGTCGGCGACGACGGATACACTGACGGCAATGCCTGCGTTAATTACGCCTTTAATATCCATTGTTCCGGCTGAAGCCAGCAGGACATAGGCAAGCATGCATAGGATGACATAACCTTTTGGTGTTTTGATCCATTGTTTAACTTTCAATGTGAATCCCTCCAAGCGTAACTGTTGTTAAATCGGAAGTGATAAAGAGTGCCTTGAGATTCACCTGCTCAATGAACGCTGTCCCATGCTTCACCCCTGACAAGAAGCTCGCTGTCGAGAAGGCATCTGCCATCATGGCATAAGGGGCAATTACACTGCAGCTAATCATTTCATGCGGGGATTGCTTGCTGCCCGGGTCGATAATATGATGAGTTTCCGGGTGGATAGAGCTTCTGCGTTCATAGCTTCCGGAAGTGCAGATAGCTTCATTTGAAAGTTCAACCGTGTGGATGATTTGTTCCTGATGCACAGGATGCTGAATGCCGATCTTCCACTTGCTCCCGGTTTCAGTGAGGCCTCCGGCATACAAGTCGCCCCCGGCATTGACGACAAAACCATCAAAAGCTTGCAGCTCATGTGCGGCTAAATCAATGGCAAAACCTTTGGCAACCGCTCCTAAATCAATGACCAGCGGCTTCTGTAAATATAGCGTATGCTTCTCCTCGTCCAGGACAATATCCCGGTAGGAGGCGGAAGCAGAGGTGAAGTTGTGAATCGCTTGCTGAGTCAAGTAATGCTCATTAAAACCAAGGTCCTCCAGCACTTGCCCCACGGTGGGATCAAATAGGCCATCCGTCCATTCAGCCACCTCCAGGGCAAACTTCAGCGGCTCAAATAAAAACGGGCTAACGGGCACAGGGGTCTGAATCTGCCGCGTAGCCTGCATCAGCTCACTATCCGGGCTAAACCGGCTGCAGGCCTGCTCAACCTTGCGAAAGGCTTCGAAGGCCCGATCCAGGGCAGCGGCAGCGGCTATATCCTGTGCTCTACCGGTAATAACCTGGATCTCGACGGTGGTATCCATAAACAATTTTGTTCTCTTCATGTTACCCTCCGTTAAGCGTTCAACGCTTGGTCAAGCGCATTTTGGATAGCGTCCCTGAACGCCCTGGTGCTATAGGTTGCGCCTGATACATTGTGCACCTTAGCGCTCTGATTCTGTATAATCTCTTGGGGTAGTCCGGCTATATAGTCTTGGGAGTAACGCATTCTGTAATCACTGATTTCTACGCCCGTAATTTTATCATTCTTAATGCTCACCGCTACCTGAACGGACCCCCGCCGGTTGTTTCCTGCGCCGTAGAAGGTTCCGTTTATATATTTGCTTTTGACCGTAGGCGCGGGGGTGGGGGTTGCAGTCTTGGGCTTAACCTTTGTGCTGGCCGGCTTGCTGGTCGGTTGGCTAACATTAACGCTGACCTGACTGCCCGCCGGTTGGCTATCCAGCTTGCTGCCCTGATTGCCGGATGAACCGCTTACCTGGCTGTATGGTACGGGCTGCTGAATAGCCGCCAGTGTGTCCGTTGTGAAATAGCCTGCAGTGTAGATCGCTCCAATGGCTGCGGAACACAGGATGACCCACTTGCTGTTCATCTTTGCCATATTGATTATCCCTCCAATAGAATGCTTGTGTGAATGTTTTAAGTATAAGAAGGGATTATTGAAATTTTCTTAAAATATAAGAAAGTATAAGTTTCACCCGATACTTTATCCTTATATTTCTCGCTGAAACAGATACCTGAAAGCGATACGGAGTATCGCTCCTTCGGAAGCATATGCTCCTTTTGAGGACGGCGCAGCCGTTTCTACTTGAAATGACACAGCCGGAGAGCAGGCTACAGCTTCTTGGGGAAAATGAGCTGGAACTCCGTTCCGCTCCCCTCCTGGGAGGTGACATGAATCGTCCCTTTATGGGCAAGCACGATCCATTCGGCGATAGACAGGCCAAGACCTGTTCCGCCTTCGGTGCGGGACCGGCTTTTATCCCCGCGATAGAAGCGTTCGAACACATGTGGAAGATCGTCCGGGCTGATTCCGCAGCCGCTGTCTTTCACAAGGACTCGGACAGAGTGAGGGGAATTGTGGCAGGTCAGCTTGATGAAGCCGTTCGGCGGTGTGAACTTTAGCGCATTATCCAACAAAATAATAAACAACTGCCGCAGGCGGTTGTCGTCACCCTCGATTTCGGCGGGCTGGAACTGGGAATGGATCTGAATGGACCTCATTTCAGCCAAAAGCTCAAACTGCTCGGTGATCTCTTGGAGGAGAAGATGCAGCGGAACCGGGGCTTTGTGAATCTGTAGCTGGTTGGAGTCCGTTCTTGCCAGGGTCAGCAGATCGTCAATCAGCCGGCCCATACGTTTGCTTTCTTTTAGGATCAGCGCAATGTTCTGGCTCTCCTCTTCAATGGTGTGCTGCGGATGACGGAACAACAGCTCGGTACGGGTCAGAATCACGGCAGTTGGCGTGCGCAGTTCATGGGAGGCGTCTGCAACAAACTGCTGCTGCTTGTTCCACGACCGGCGAATCGGCACAAGAGCATGTCCCGCCAGGAAGAAGCCGATGAGTACCGAAAAGAGTACACCCGCAGCGCAGCCTACGACAAGGTCCATGCGGAGGGAGTCCAGCATTTTGTTCTCCTCTTCCAGATTCCTGACCACAACCACATAAGCGACATGAGAGGCTGCGAAAGAGCCAGCCGTCTCTCTAGAGGCATTAGCAAAACCCAAAGTCAGATAATCCCGGTCGTCACCGGTCTTCACAGTCTGTAATGCCCCCCCAGCGGCAGCATCCTTAAATCTCTGGGCCTCTCCATTTGTGAAGTCATGCTTCGGATATTGTATAATCAACTTTCCTTGCCCGTCCCAGAAGAAATAGGAGGTTCTCCGGTCGGCATCCGGTTCGGGATGATCTTCTTGAAGCATTTGGTCGATGGATGCGTTTTTCATAGTTTTGGCTGTATTCAGAATAGCTTCATCTGCTTCGTGGAATAAACGGTAGCGGAGCTGAGTATACAGGGCCAAGCCCGATACAAGCAAAATGAATACAAGGATTGCCGAATTCAGCAGCACCAACTGACGGCGGGTTTTACTGAACATGATCTTCTCCCTTCAGCAGATACCCCACTCCACGGATCGTCTTCAGATAGAGGTCGCCTCCGTAGGGAGCCAGCTTCTTGCGCAAATGATGGACATAGACATCCACGGCAGAGGAGGCCGATTCTGAATCGAAACCCCATATCCGTTCGAAGATTTGCTCTCGAGATAAAATTTGATCCTTATTGCACAGCAAAAATTCCAACAGCTCATACTCTTTAGGTGTAAGCTTCAAGGCTTCCTCGCGGGCAAAGGCGTCTCTCAAAGAGGAGACCAATTGAATCTCTCCGCATGTCATATTGCCCTCCAGATTAACGGTTCCCCGGCGTCGCAACACGGCCCTTGTTCTGGCGAGCAGCAGGGCCGCGGCAAAGGGCTTAGTCACATAATCATCCGCACCGGCATCCAGTCCCTTCACAGAGTCCTCGACACTGTCCTTTGCCGTGAGCATAATGATCGGTGTCGCCACTTGCTTCTCCCGCAGCCGTTTGACGATTTGAAGACCGTTCATTCCCGGCAGCATGATATCAAGTACAATAAGATCGTAGCTCCCGTTCTCCGCTAAGTAGCAGCCTTCATCTCCGTTCGAAGCCCCTGTTGCTTCGAAGGATTCATTTTCATAGATTTCAATGATCGCATCCAGCAATGGAAGTTCGTCTTCAACAATTAATATTTTCATCGGAATCACCTCTGATTTCATTCTGTTTCCATAGTATCAGTTACACATTAATTGTTTATTAAGGAGAGCCAATAGCAGCTTGACCTTGGAGTAAGATAACTTAAGAATCTATCCCCGTGAATCGATGATTCTCTGAACAACAGGGAATTTATGGGGGCGCATTATCCAATTTTTAAAGTGCAGCGTAAGTAGGTGGAAAAAGGAAACCTAATCGCTAACATCCGCTCCTTAAAGAAGGTTAGTGGGAATTAGTATACTTATTTCTAGCCTTTTTACCGCATATTGGGCAATATGGACGGATTAACCCTACTTTTTCCCACTAATGATCGATCTAGGGGAAGATTGCTTGAATTAACTCTACTTTTTCCATTATAGAACTTGTTTGTACGGAGGGTGGACCGCCTAAGCCACTCACTAGTTCAGGTATGCAAGTAGAATAACGTATCTAAAACGGAGGGGGAACAGGCATGGAAGGAATGACACGAGGTGAATTGGCTAAGCGGACCGGCCTAAGCATGGCAACAATCCTCTACTATGAGGACAGTGGCATTCTGCCCGTCCCCGGGAGGTTAGCAAATGGCTACCGGATCTACTCCGAGGATTATCTGGTAAAGATTAAGTTCATTCGGGACGCCAAGTCCCTGGGATATTCGCTTAAAGAAATTCAGGAAGTGCTGCATATGCTCGGTCAGGACATGGATGCTGAGGCCCTTAGAGAGCGGGTCCGGGGCAAAATCATGGAAATCGACGAACGGATTGCAGCGATGCGTTCCATTCAGAAGTTGCTTGCCGGACTGCTTCAGACGCCAAATGAAGAGGTTCACGATTATCTGAAATCCTTCCATCCGGCGGATAAGGAGTAATAAGCTATAAGCCTGTTATTTGGACAGCAGCTCTTCCACCGCTACGGGGAACAATGATTTTACGATATCCAGGATAGCCTTCGCGTAGTCCTGGATTTCCTTTTGGGCATCATGCTCCAGCCGCTGGTTCAAAAAATGGGCAACGGACTGCAGGGAAGCCGTCCAATACCAACGCACGTACAGGCCGTAAGCCGCAAGGAACAGTCTGGCCTGCTCGGCGCATATACCATCGGCTAGAGCGGCTTCGTATTTCTGTATGCCCAGCTGGACGTATTCCATAAGCTCTTGTGTATATTTCTCACCTAGCTCCCAGGCTATCAGGTCACCGCTGCCTTGTTTGGAGTTCTCCGGTGCGCTTCTCCACTGTCCGGCAGATGGAATATAAAAAGCGGGTTCTTCTGTGATATATCTGCGGCTCGATTCATTCCACGCCTCCAGGCTATCTCCGGTGCCCTCATAATGGGCTGAACCTACAACGTATTTCCACCACTGCCTGGCGACCATGAGCGGAGCATATATTTCCAACTGGATTACGGCATGTCTGAAAGGCGAAGTGTGGCCTTCCCGTGCGAGAAACTGAATCAGCCGGATATCTTTTTCCGTCAGTGCTTCAGATTGTTTGGCATAGGATACGCGCGCCGCATTCACAACGGTCAGATCGCTGCCCATATGGTTAACCAATCGGACATAGCCCTTGTCCAGTACGTTAATATGCAAAATCATTACCCCCTAATAATAGTAAGCTCTCTAATTCTTATTCTGGAATGGGAGGGTTATTTCCTGCAAATGGAAGTCCTACACTTATCTATTCCCAACGCGCATGGTATAATTTCCCTTATGGTATATCCTTACTATAGAGGTGAACTTGGATGCAGCTTAGACAAATGGCCGTAGCCTTCTTATTGAATGAGCACAGGGAAGTGTTATTTCTGCAAAAGAAATCTGACAGCGCGTTTCTTCCCGGACAGCTCGTTCCCATCGGGGGACATATGGAGAAGGACGAGATCAGCGAACCGGAGCGGGCCTGCCGGAGAGAGATTCAGGAAGAGACAGGTCTGGCGGAACACGCGCTTGCCGGTCTGGAACTCCGGTACATCGTGCATAGAATCAAGGATGAGAGCGAAATCCGCATACAGTACATTTTTATAGGAGAGGTACAGGCTGGCAGCAGACTGATGGAGAGTGAGGAGGGCCGGCTGATGTGGGTGGATTGCGGCAACGTAATGAACCAGCAGGTTACAGCCTCTACCAAAGAGGTCATGGGGCACTACCTTGAGACAGGAATACATAATCATAAAACTTATATCGGCACTATGCACGGCGTACAGGGACAAGCTGCAATGAGCTGGGCGGTGCTGGAAGATTGGGAAAGCAGGGGGAGTCTATGAACGGAACGGTGAGTATTTTGGGTGTGCCATTCTCCAAGCTGACGCTTAATGAGACGATCCTTCATCTAACTGAACAAATCGGGAGCCGGAACGGCAGGCTATTTCATCTTATTACCGCCAACCCGGAAATCACGCTGGCGAGCCAGACGGACGAGTTGCTGAAGCACATTATCCAGTCGGCGGATATGATTGTACCGGATGGAATCGGCATTGTACTGGCTGCGAAAAGAAAAGGGGAACCCATCCCCGAGAGGGTGACGGGATATGACCTCCTGCTGAAACTCTTGGAACAGGGGGATGAGCGGAGCTGGAGTTTTTATTTTTTGGGTACGGATGAAGAAATAAGCAGGCAAGCGGTGGAAAAGATCACGCACAGCTACCCTGGAGTCAGGATTGCCGGCAGGCATCATGGATTTTTTGACGGAACTGCAGAGCCTGGGATTATTGCCGACATTCAGCAGGCCAAGCCGGACATTCTCGTTCTTGCGATGGGTGCTCCGTACTCGGACAAATGGCTTCATAAACATAAATCGGAGCTTGTCGGAGTGAAGGTGGTTTTTGGCGTAGGGGGTAGTCTGGATGTGATTTCGGGAAAAGTGAAGCCCACACCGCCCGTTTGGAAAAAGCTCAACCTGGAGTGGGCGCACCGCTTGCTCTTTTCTCCCGTTGCCAAAGGGCAAAAATCGCGTTGGCACAGACAATCTGCGCTGCCGAAGTTTGTATACCGGACGATGATCCGGAAATGAAGGAGAAGTAGAGTTGGAGCAAGAGAACAGCAGACCAATATTGCAGCTCGTTTCGCTAATTTCAACGGGAGCAGAGGATTTTGTAAGAGATGCTTTTGCCAAACAGAAGGTAACGGTTGTGTACCATGAAGAGTCCGGGGATAATCAGGGTGTGTTCTGTTTGGCAGAGGCTGATGATTGCGTCATTGCTTATGCTGCTTTTATTCGAACGGACGGGATTGGCTCATTGTTGAAATTGATAGAAGACAGTATTAAGCCCTACATAGCGGAAGAGCGCAGAGAATTGTGCTGTAATGTGTACGGTAGAAATAAAGAAATTATTGAATGTATAAGATCGCTTGGCTTTATCTCGGATATGGAGGGGTATCAGCTTAAGTATGACTTATCCTCTCCAAGCTCATTGGATGAAACTTCTGTATTGTGGGAGCAGGGGTTCACACCGAATATGCTGGAGCCGTTTATTGTTTTATTTGACGGGGCCTATCATCAATTACTTCAAGACAATGGATGGGAGACAGACCAGTACCGAAAGGACCCTGAGCACTTTCTGAGAGCACTTACCCGGTATGAGTCGGCTGAGGGGGTCCGATCCTTTTGGCTGCAGAGTCAATTGGTGGGGGCGTATATTTCGGATGGTCAATATATCCGTGATGTCGTTGTTGCTCCTGAATTTCAGAACCGGGGATTTGGGCGAATCCTCCTGCGGAGCTGTGTTAACCGTATGAACAGTTTGCTGCCCGGGGGACCGATCTATTTGCGGGTGGCAGCAAGCAACCAGGGGGCTAAACGGTTCTATGAAAGAAATCATTTCGTGGAATGCTGCTATTTTGCTGAGCACACCTATCCCCGTCCAGATTGCTAAATGAGGAAGGAGAGATGCCAGATGATTCGATTGTGTGAGAAGAAAGACGAGGAGAGCATGTACCGGATTATCAACGATGCCGCTAAGGCATACCAGGGGGTTATTCCGGAGGACCGGTATCATGAACCGTATATGAGCAGAGCTGAACTCGATCACGAAATGAAGGATGGAGTCGTTTTTTGGGGATTTGAAGATAAGGGAGAACTGTGCGGTGTGATGGGAATTCAGGACAAAGGCGAGGTAGCCTTGATCAGACATGCCTATGTTCGAACAGCCCAGCGCCAAGGCGGCATAGGGACAAGACTGCTAACGCATATCATAGAACGTACAGATAAGCCCATCCTGATCGGTACGTGGGAAGCGGCAGATTGGGCGATTTCCTTTTATACTAAGAATGGTTTCAATCTTGTGCAGCCAGACGAGAAAAGAAATCTGCTGAACCAATACTGGAATATTCCGGAGCGTCAGATTGAAACGTCTGTTGTTCTAAGCAACAAAGGCTGTTAGAGGTAAGGAGATCTTATGCTAGAAGGCCTTAATGTATGGCATACGCGGCATATTCGTGGATGGCGTGGGGAAGAATATCCTTTCGAAAAAGGAGGGAGTACCATCAAAAAACCACTGTTATGGATTTGTGTCCTGCTGCTGGCAGCTATATTCCCAGTGGCCGTACAAGCCGCACCCCCAGAGAGTAAGTATCCTTGCAGTCTCATACTGAGTGCCAAAGAAAATATACCGGTCAACGCCAAAGGTGTAGCTCTGGTTTATCGTGTACTTAGGGATGTCGGAGGTGAGCGGACAAGCTTGAGCATTCACGCCCAATACTTACCGGAGCCAGCCTCCCTAGGAAATTACGACAGGTATGAGGGATTTGCTCAAGTGGCGGGTGAGATCAGCTGGCGATTCCCTTTGCATCCGGCTCCTGCAGGAACGGAGAATCCAACCTGGGCTGGCCGGATTGATGATATCACAGGTCCGCTGGAGCGTGCTTCCGTACAGGTCCGTTTATCCAACTCTACAACGAATACACTGGGTCCCATCGTTCTGGAGAGTGTTATGAGCAAGTGTAATTGATGCTAATATTAGCAGTATCCAAGAAGAAGGGTGTTCCGGATGTGACGGGGCACCCTTTTGTCTTGGAGTTTACGAATGCTGCCTGGAGTCGTTTCGGATTCTGGAGAAGAAGAGGGCAAATACAAGCGCCAGAACACTGACGAGCGAACCCAGCAAGCATACGCCATTCCACCCTGCGTAATCATAGATCAGGGTAGAAGCGATAGAACCGGTGGCGCTGCCCAGAGAATAGAACATCATATAGCCTGCAGTAAGTCTGCTTCGGGCTTCGGGCCGCACCTTGAAGATCAGGCTCTGGTTGGTGACATGTACGGCCTGTACCGCGAGATCCAGGATCATAATGCCTACGACTAAAGCAAAAAGCGAATGCTCTATTAGGCTGATCGGCAGCCAGGATAGCAGCAGGAGAATTAGTGCTGCGACAGTAGTTTGCTGCCCGAAGCCCCGATCTGCAAGCCGGCCAGCCTTGGCTGCAGCTAAGGCTCCGGCTGCCCCGGCCAGACCAAAGGCTCCGATGGCGGTATGCGAAAGTGACAATGGCGGTGCACTGAGGGGCAGCACCAGGGAAGTCCATAATATGCTGAACGCAGTAAAGATCAAGAAAGCGAGAACGGCGCGCACACGTAGTATTCGTTCTTGTACGAACAACAGGAACACGGATTGAATCAGATTCAAATAGGACAACGTTTTCTTGGTGGTCTGAGCAGGAGGAAGCACCTTGTACAATGCCCCAGCCATACCCAGCGTCAATCCGGCAGATACCAGATAAACCGAACGCCAACCCGCCACATCCGTCAACAGACCCGCAAAAGTCCGCGCAAGCAGAATCCCTATCACGATGCCACTGGTAACAAGACCAACAATTTGCCCGCGTTCGGTGGGGGAGGCCAGGCCCGCAGCGAACGCTACGAGTGTCTGTGTGACGACAGCAAGTAATCCTACCACAGCTATACCAATGAAGAGCATCGTTCCGCTCGCGGCCGTCCCGACCAGAACAAGAGCCAATACGGATAAAAGCATCTGACCAATGATCAAGTTGCGCCGATTCAGCAAATCTCCAAGGGGAACTAGCAGCAGTAGTCCTGCTGCGTAGCAGACTTGAGTAAGTGTAATGATAACACCGACTGCGGAATGCCGAATATCGAATGCTGTGGCGATGGCATCCAGTAAAGGCTGGGCGAAATAGATATTAGCGACGGAAAGTCCACTGGCCACTGCAAACAAGAGGGCTGCCTTTCGCGACATTAAAGAAGGTGATTGTGGGGCGGGTTTATCTTTGGATTTCTCCATGGCGAAGATCAAACTCCTTAAGTATATTCTAAATTTATAACATACTGTTTGGTATGTTATAATTCTTGATAAATATAATCATTGAAATTAAACTATGTCAACATCAAAATTGGATTTGAATATGATGATTGACAGTTTATATCCGAAAAATTAAAATGATAACGTACCATTCGATATGAAAAGGAGGGGCAGTTATGGTGCGGCCACGCGAGTTCGATGAAGAGAAGGCATTGCATGCAGCGATGCAGATATTTTGGGAAAAAGGCTATGAAGCGACCTCGTTAAGCGATTTGACCGAAAAAATGGGTATTCAGCGGCCCAGCATATATTCAGCGTTCGGAGACAAGAAGGGTTTATTTGAAGCTGCATTGCGGATGTACACCAAATCTCATGCGGCCAGTGTACGCGCCAGTCTCCAAAAGAAGGCTTTTGTGAAGGAAGCTTTCCGCACTTTTTTTGAAAACTTAGTGGAGGAAGAATATAGAGAAAAAAGCTCAAATAAAGGCTGTTTCTGCATCAATACGATGGTGGAGCTGTCACCGCATGACGCGAAGTTTGAGATATTGACCAGAGAACATCAGATGTATCTTTCCGTGATTTTTCAAGAAACTCTTGAGCGGGGAATGCGGTCAGGGGAGCTTGATGCCGGTATGGATGCCAAAGCGCTTGCCCAGTCGCTGGTCATTTCATTAATAGGGCTTACGGTGATGATGAAATGCCGCCCCGACCGGAATTTTGTGGATCAGGCTGTTCACACGATACTGTTGCTGCTCGAAAAGTAAAGCATGCAGGGAGAAGCAGGAGAATTTTCCACTTCGGGAGAATTTACTCTACATCATGTCCAAGTCTGGGGAAAAGAGGTTGTGCCATGTCCCGAAGCTTTCAGGTTGTACTAAAAAAGGTAGTCGATCATTCCTATGCGATTGAGATTGGTGAGCGGCTGTTTGATTCGCTGATTGAGGATTTACAGCAGGGGCTAGTGCCGAATGTAAGCAAATACGCGATTATTACAGATTCCACGGTGGAACCGCTCTATGGGCGGCCTTTGCTTGAACGGCTGCGTCAAAATGGTTTGGAGGCAGACTTGTTTTCTTTTCCGGCGGGGGAGACCTCGAAAACCCGGGAAACCAAGGCCCTGCTGGAGGATCAGCTGCTGCAACGCGCTTACGGGCGGGACTCCTGCATCATCGCCGTGGGCGGCGGAGCCGTGACTGATCTGGCCGGATTTCTGGCCGGAACCTTTGGGCGGGGTGTACCGAGCCTGAATTATGCAACTACCCTGCTGGCTGCTGCGGATGCGTCGGTCGGCGGCAAAACGGGTGTAAATACGCCGGTGGCCACGAATCTGATCGGTGTGTTTCACCAGCCGCGCAAGGTATACATAGATTTAGCCGCTTGGCGCACCCTTCCGGCCCGTGAGTTCAGAAGCGGCTTGGCCGAAACCATCAAGCATGCCTGCCTGGGGGATGCCGGTTTTTTCAGCGATCTGGAGGAGAATCTGGGCAAGGTCATTTCGGATCGCGGGCAGCTGGTGCTTGATGCCGGAGTTTGTGAGCGGATCGCGCTGGCTAACTGCCGGATCAAATACGAAGTAGTGGAGCAGGACGAGCATGAGAGCAATCTGCGGCAGATTCTGAATCTGGGCCATACGGCCGGCCGGGCACTCGAAGCGGTAAGCGGGTATACGCTGCTGCATGGAGAGGCCGTTGCGGTGGGGCTGGTGATCCAGGCGAAGCTGGGAGTGAAGCGCGGGTATATGACCGAAGAACAGGCAGAGCGCGTGATTGCACTGCTGAAGAAGGCCGGATTACCGACGGACATTCCGGATGAGATCCCGAACAGACAACTGATGGACAAGATGTATACGGATAAAAAAGTGCGCAGCGGCCGCATCCGGTTTGTGTTCCAGGACGGTATCGGGGCGATGAAATGTTTTGCAGACGGCTCGTATTCGGTTCCGGTTGAGGAAGCAGAGGTTATGGAAGTGCTGGAGGAGATGCGTCAATTGTAGGCTTTGAGGCCCAAAGCAAAGGCAGGACCCGGCAGCATTCATGGCTGCCGGGTCCTGCCCGTTTTGATTAGATACTGCTCTACTGAAATTATTCCAGACTTCTAATTATTTAGCAGATACTGATTTGTACCAATCATTAACTTCCTTCGTGATTTGGTCGCCGCCGTTAGCTTTCCAGTTGGTGACGAATTCGTCAAATGCATCAACCGGCAATTTGCCGTAGATGATTTTGTTGAAGGTTTCCATCTCGGACTGGCGTAGCAGATTCCACTTGGAGACCATGGTCGGTGTAGCTGCACCTGTGAAATAGTTCTGCTTACGGATATCTTTCTGTGACATTACGATCTTGGCGGCTGCCCAGTTTTCCGGCTTGCGGAACTCAGCCATTTGTTTCTCATAAGGGGTTACCGGTTTTTCGCCGTCTGCCAGCTTAACGAGTGTTTTCATGTACAGATCAGGAATACGGGCCGGACCGGTCAGGAACGGGAACTCATTGTTGAAGTCCTTAATCTTGTCTTTATCGCTGGTAGGCTGGCCATCAATGATATCCCAATCGTAGCCCTTGGCAAAGCCGTATTCATATGGGCTGCCTGCGGCCGGATTCGCCACGTTATCGAGCAAATAGTTATAGTACAGGAAGATAGCTTCCGGATGCTTGGCATCTTTATTGATCATGATACTGGCATTTACACCGGAATTCTGCCATTTGGTGCCGATCTTGCCATCAGGTCCGGCAGGAATGGGGTAGGCTTTGTACTTAGATCCCGGTACATTCTTGAGCAGATCGGGAGCGGGCCAGTCTGGGACCCATTGGGCTCCCGGCAGAATGCCTGCCGTGCCTTTGGTCCAGCTCTCAGCGGATTTCGCTTCATCCCACAGCGCGGAGTCGGCATGGATATAGCCTTTATCCATCCATTCCTTCAGCTTTGCAAGGGCTTGCTTGGCACCCGGGTTCACAGAACCATATTCCAGATTTCCATTCGCATCCATGTTCCATTGCTCCTCGATGGTTCCATAGGCTCCGAATAGCCAATCCAGCGAGCCCATCCAGGTGTTTGTGTTATTTTTCAGCGAAATGGCCAGTGGATACACTTTATCGGGAGCCAGACCGTCAGGGTTCTGGTTCTTGAATTTGTCCATAATATTGTCTAAGTCGGCAATAGTCTTGGGTGCTTTAAGATTCAGTTTCTCCATCCAGTCCTCACGGAGCCAGAGCAGGGTATCGTCATTGTCGGTATATTCCATGATCGGCATATTGTATTTCTTGCCGTCTCTCATGAAAGGATACCAGAGCTCAGGGTGTGCAGCTGCATGGTCTTTCAGTGTCTTATTGGCGTATTTGTCAAACAGATCATCAATCGCAATGAACTGGCCGGAATCAATCAATTGATTAGTCAGTACCGGATTGGTAGGTACCGATACGAAATCCGGAAGCTTCTCGCCCGAGGAGATCGCTAGCTGAAGCTTTTGCCGGTATTGGTCGTCATTCGCGGGATACCAGGTATCTTTATGCTTGATTCCCAGAGTCTCCAGCATCCAACGGTCATGTACATTATTTTCCTTCGTGTCGCCATGGGCGTACTTCTTCGGCATAAGTACGGAACTGATCTCAATCGGCGGATCGTATTTACCTTTGGCGAAGGCAGCGTCGGCTTCAGAGGTAGTTGCACTATTGGAAGCGGCATTGTCTTTGGGTGCCTTCTCATTGGATGTTCCGTTACAGGCTGTGAGTGTGACGAGAGCTGTGACAGCGAGCAACGAGCCAAATTTTTGGAATGTATTCATTCATCATGTCCCCCTACTGTGTATGATGCTTACATGTGTACTGTACCAACTTTAAGGGGAGGGCATCTATATGAGTTTCTTAGTTTTGATAGGACTCTATCATGCTATTTTTTCCCGTCCCTGTATTCCTGCGGTGTCACTCCAAACTGGCGTTTGAATACTTTGATGAAGTAGGCGGGGTCCATATAACCAATATCCGTGCTGATTTCATACACCTTTTTACCGGTAGTCTTCAGCATATGACAGGCCCGGTCCATACGCAGGCGTGAGATATATTCGCTGATGCCTTCACCTGTTTCGATCTTGTAAATTTTGGATAAGTGGGTGGGGTGCAGATTGACATGGTCTGCCAGGACCCGAAGCGAAACATCTAAGTGCAGATTCTTATCCGTAAACTCCTGGATTTTCTTCACGTAGAGGGAACGGATGTCTTTGATTTCGCTTGAGGTTCCCTCTTTCAGCTTACTAAGCACGCTCACGGACCATACTCTGAGCTTGTTGATGGAAGAGAAGGCTTCCCCGCTCTGAAGCTCTTCAATATCTGTCCCCAGCAGCTTCCCGAGCGTATGTCCATTCCGGTGTGCCAGGTTGGAGAAGGCCGCCGAGATTAAGAACCCGGCCTCCATGCAGTGCTCCCAGGATTCAGGCCATTTCTCATCCAGTTCTGCACATACATCCATCAGCTTGGCCTCGGCGGCTTCCCAATGTCCGGATTCCAGCAGATGAATCAGGGAAGGAGGCGTGTAGAGGGCATCCAGCGGTCCTTGCTCTGCTTGTTCGCCGGGTTCACTGACCCGCATAACGAATTCCCGCTCATCCCCGACAATCTGACGGAAGTAGGCCGAGGCTTGGCGGAACCGGTCATACAACTGTTCAGGGAACTTGAACCATTCTGTGATCACTATAGAAAGCGACCCTTTCAGGAATTGTTTTACCTTGTACTGGAGCTGCACAGACAGCTGCTCCAGAAGGCCTTCTGTCCCCAGATCTGCTGCCCGTTTCTTCAGCTGCAACAGAAAGACCAGATAGCCATGCTCTTCCTTGACGCCCCAGACCTCCATGAATTCGCCAATAATCTCTTCCGCCATATTAATGACTGCATATTCAATGAGCGGCTGTCCGTTATTTTTATACTGTCCGAATTCTTCCTCCAGCCTGACAAGCATCAAGGCGCAGTCCCCTTGGCTGAAGGGGAGACCATAGCTCTTCAGCTTGCGTTCCCATTCGTCGGCTGGCAGCCGCTGCCCCTGCAGAGCACTCAGAAGCAACTGGCCGCGCAGCAGCGGCAGGTTCTCTCTCAGCGTATATTGGGTCCGCTCCAGGGAGCTGACCAGCTCCCACTCTGCATTCAATTGATCAATCGCTGTTTGGACGGCACCCAGTAATTCAGGGTCTGTCGGAGGTTTAAGCAGATAATCCACTGCACTGTGCTGAATGGCAGTTTTGGCGAATTCGAAGTCCGAATGTCCGGTTAAGATGATGCACTTGATTTTCTTGTCCCGTCTCCGGATCCGTTCTATCAGTTCAAGCCCCGTCATTTCAGGCATCTGAATATCGGAGATCACAATATCTATAGGGTTCGTTTCAATGATCTGAAGCGCCTCGGTAGCGGAATATGCCTTGTGTACTTGTTCGATTCCCAGTGTGTGCCAGGGTTTGGTCATGGACAGGTTATCTACCCAATGGGCTTCGTCGTCAACGATGATCATTTGCATGCTGTGTGTCTCCTTGTTGGTTAGTGTACAGGTGATACTCTTCCTGGGCTGGAATTTCCCAGATAATCTCTGTCCGGAAACCGCCTAGCGGTGATTCCCTGAAATGCAGAAAGGATTGATTACCGAACTGGTGAATAAGCCGCTGATTCGTATTCCAAAGGCCGCAGCCCATTTCCTCGCGCAGCGGCTCCCGCATCTTCCGGTTGAGTGCTTCCTGCTGGTCCTCGCTCAGGCCCGGTCCATCGTCGTCAATATACACCCGGCAGAAGCCCTCGGTAGTTTCGCCGGTGATTCTGATTTCACCGGAGCTGTATGACTTTCCAACCCCGTGGATAACGGAGTTCTCCACAATGGGCTGCAGCAGGAGACGCGGAATAGACTGTTTCAGCATCTCTTTGGGGATATCGATATGATAATCGATTCGGCCATTGCGCAGCTTTTGAATATCCAAATAGTTGATCAGCAGTTTGACTTCGTCGTCCAAGGTGGCTGTATCCCGCTCCATCCGGGTAGTATAACGATAGTAAGCGCTTAAGTTATAAGCCATTGATACAACGGCTTCTTCATCCTTCATTTGGGCCATATTGATAATATATCCCAGGCAATTGTAGAGGAAATGCGGATTAATCTGGGCTTGAAGCTGCTTCAGGGTAGCCTCACGAGCCCGGATTTTTTCGTTGAAGACATTTTCAATCAGGTCCTGAATCTGATGAGACATATCATTGAACCGGTGGAAGAGAAACGAAAATTCGTTTTGATCCTCGGAGTGGAGACGTACAGTGTAGTCGCCCCGCTGCACCCGTCTAAGCCCTTTGATGAGCTTCTTGATAGGCTGTTGAACGTTCCGGTACAGCAGAATGGAAGCCGAGATTCCAACAACAAAGAGCAGAAGCATGGATACATAGAACAAATTACGGCTGCCGGATATGGGCCCGAGAATACGGTCAAGCGGTACAACGTCAACCAGATACCAATCCAGATTAGCAGACTTCACCGAGCTGACCAGATAATTTTTATTCTCCAGTTTCACTACATGTTGCGTGCTGTTGTCGGGTGAATGCTGCTCATTCAGATAAGTGATCAAATCACCGGTTAGGCGCTGGTCCGCACTGCGGTTCAGGATCGGCTTATCGCCTTTGTGATAGAAGAACGGGTCACCTTGCCCCCCTGCCTTATACGTATCCAGCATGTTCTGGATATTCTCATAGCTGAAGCTGGCTTCAACCACCAGATCACTTCCCGTAAACGTTCCCTGCGGAGCAATAGAATCGCTATAGAACCAGTAAAAAGCCTTGGTTTTCCCCGGATAGCCGGATTGGCCGTCACTATATGTCCATTTACCGCTCATATTTTGCTTCAAATAGTGTTCATCATAACCTGTAGGTTTGTCGTAATTGGAAATGACATCCTTGTTCTGCTGGGAATATACAGCGTATCTGGAAGGCCAGACATCCGTTAACCCGGACTGGAGCATCATCTTCTCCTGAATGACATATCGGGTCTGCATATGGTCGTAACGGTCTTCCCACATATTCAGGCCATTGAATTTCCTGACATTCGGATCTTTCGAGAATACCAGGCTGAAATCCATCATCTGGTTGATCCGCGAATCGATTTGACTGGATAAAAAAGTGAGCTGTTTGGTATTGGATTCCTGGAGCTCTTTACTGACTACATCGTAAGTGACGTTATTGGAATACGTATACACGATGATGATCGGCACAAACAGCACAATGATCAGACTGTTCATTTTGGCAAACAAACTAAATCTGCTCCACGACTTTTCCTTAGCGAAGTTAATAGCTTTACTTAGACCCATCTTTGTCCCCCCAGACGATGCCCTAATAAATCCCTATGCGAGCCTAACAAAGTAATATAGTCAAACCTAAGAAATGCTTGCTACTATTTATATCAGAGATTCATACAACACACAAAATAATTTTTTGAAAGCGGGAGAGAGCGATGGAAGCTAACACTATACAGCAGGTGAATCCTGGAAAAACGCCGCGCCTATCGAAGAAAAAGGGGTATAAGCAGCCGTGGATGCTTCACTTTATGGTGCTGCCGGCGGCCGTTATGGTGTTTATTTTTTCTTATGTTCCCATGGGCGGAATTCTAATGGCCTTTCAGGATTATAAGCCGGCGCTCGGATTCGCTGATTCTCCTTGGGTGGGACTCAAACATTTCGAATACATGTGGCAGAATGATTACTTCCTGCAGATTACATGGAACACCCTGTTCTTCGCCTGCTCCAAAATGGTGATGAACCTGATTATCCCGTTCTTCTTCGCTTTACTGCTCAATGAGGTCAGAAAGATGGCACTCAAACGGACCATTCAGACGCTGGTTTATCTGCCGCACTTTTTATCCTGGGTTACCCTGTCGGGGATTCTGATTGATATGCTTGCCCAGACGGGCCTGATCAACCAGTTCATCTCCAGTCTGTTCGGCGTGAAACCGATTTTCTTCCTGGGTGACGGTAACTGGTTCCGGTTCACGATCATTTTCAGTGATGTCTGGAAGGAATTCGGGTTCAACATGATTATCTTCCTGGCGGCGCTGTCCGGCATTAATCCCTCCCTGTATGAAGCGGCGGAAGTGGATGGGGCAGGGCGCTGGAAGCAGACGATTTATATTACCATTCCGGCGTTGATTCCGATTGCCATCGTGGTGGCAACCCTGGCACTGGGCAACGTGCTGAATGCGAACTTCGACCAGGTGTTTAACCTCTATAGTCCTTTGATCTATCAGCAAGGGGATATTATTGACACCTTTGTCTACAGAGAGGGCCTGCTCAGCGGACAGTTCAGCTTTGCCACTGCGGTAAATCTGTTCAAGTCGGGGATAAGCCTAATCCTAATCGTGATCTCCTATCGTCTGGCATACCGGTTTGCCGGCTACAGAATCTTTTAGAAAGGATGACATCCTATGTATCACAAAACGGTGTCTTACCGCATATTCAGCGTATTCAATAATGTCTTCCTGACGGTTATTTCCGTGCTGTGCCTGCTTCCGTTATATCACTTGCTGATGGTATCAGTCAGTTCGACGGCTCCGGCCAATGCCGGGCTGGTGACCTTTTGGCCGATCGGATTCACCCTTGAAGCCTATGCAAAAACATTTAACAACAGCAACTTTCTCTCCGCCCTCTGGGTGTCTGTAGAACGGACCGTGCTGGGAACAGCGCTTGCCCTGGTTGTGAATACCATTGCTGCGTACGCGCTCTCCAAGGAAACCCGTGTATTCCGGGCCCGCAATATTTATCTATGGTATTTTGTCGTGACCATGCTGTTCAGCGGCGGTCTGATTCCCGGCTACATTCTGATTCTGAAGCTTGGGCTGATGAATTCCCTGATGGCACTGATCCTACCGGGATTGGTGGCTGTGTTCAATATTATTCTGCTGCTGAATTTCTTCCGTACGGTGCCCAAAGATCTCGAAGAAGCCTCCTTTATTGACGGGGCAGGGCAGTTCCGCACCTTTTATAGCGTATATTTGCCAGTGTCCCTGCCGGTTCTTGCAACGGTATCCTTGTTCATTATGGTCGGACATTGGAATTCATATTTTGACGGGATTATCTATATCAAGGATGCCTCTAAGCTCCCGCTGGCGACCTTTATGCAGACGATTATCGTGCAGGCCGACATGTCCAAGCTCGATCCGACCGCCGTTGCCAATCTGTCGCAGCGGACCATCCGGGCGTCACAGATTTTTATAAGCGCCTTGCCGATTTTGATGGTTTATCCTTTTTTACAGCGGTACTTTGTAACCGGGATTGTTGTCGGTGCTGTAAAAGAATAGCGGATGCCAGCCGGCAGCATGCCAAACAGGACGTCCATCACAAAGAAGCCGGTGCTCACCTTTATAGGGGGCACCGGCTTTTTTCTATTTTACTTATGATTACCTTGCACAGGTGGATTGACTGCAGCACCGTTGGCCGAGACGCCTACGCCATCAGTGTATACCATTTTCCCGCCGTAATATCCGGTTCCCAGCACAAGCCCGCAAGCGACAAGGGAGACGACTAAGTACAGCACCAGCGGAACCTTCACAAAAGCCCGCTTGCCTTTCCAGAACATCAGCAATCTCCAGACAACGATCAGTGAAACTGCCCAAGCGGTCAGCGTAGCGAGCGTCTCGTGGGGCTCAAAGAATGAAGTCACGCCGCGGGCGTCATCTTCCGGTCCGGTCGCTATCGCGATCCAGGCTCCCACTGCAGCAAGAAGCCACATCCATAATCCTCCGGCAGGATTCAAAGTGCGTTTTTTCAGGGCCGTCACCAGATCATACCCGAATCCGATGAGGATCAGAGCGATAGGGAAATGTACGACAATGGGATGGATGTGGTTAAAGACTTCAGTAAACATAGTAATACCTCCATTTTCTACTTGAGTGATTGCCTAAGGATTCGCTGGGTTTCAGGAAGGATGACCGTAAATGTGCTCCCCTGCTGAAGGGTGCTGGTTACGACGATTCTGCCGCCGTGCCGGCTGACGATCTCGTGCGCAATGGCGAGTCCCAGCCCGGTGCCGCCATGCTCTCTTGTGCGGGCTTGATCTACCCGGTAGAACCGTTCGAACAAGTGGGGAAGATCCTCCTCAGGAATCCCGCAGCCCGTGTCCTGAATGATTACATTCGCAGTGCCGTTGTCATTCCGGGAAATCCCCAGCGTGACTGTGCCTCCCTCCGCAGAGTATTTGATTGCATTATCCAAAAGAATATAAAGCAGCTGATCAATCTGTTCACTGTCGCCTAAACAGGTAAAGGTATCTTCCGTGTTGCCGATATGGAGCTGGAGCTGCACAGTTTTCTCGTGAGCCTTCAGCTGCATTCTTGCGGCTGCAAAAGAAAGGCTATGCTTCAGGTCGAATACCTCTCTTCTCATCTGCTGCACAGGGGAATCGTTTCTGGCCAGCGTGAGCAGTTGTCCGGTTAAACGTGTCATGCGCTGTATTTCTTCCTTCATATCCTGAAGCACCGTCTGATGGACCGGTGAGAGCTTGTGCTGTTCCTCTTCCAGAATGTCCACCGACAGCTGAAGTACACTTAGGGGTGTCCTTAGCTCATGGGATGCGTAAGCGGTGAACTTTTGCTGCCGGATAAACGCATGGTTGAGGGGAAGCATAGCCCGGCCGGCCAGTATATATCCTATGATCGTGGCCACCGCCAGGAGGAGAAGCGTGATCCCGATGAGGAGCAGCCTCATCTCCTTCAATAAATGCTCCTGTTTGCTCACCTCTTCCCCGAGCAAGAGAAACGGATGTTCTTCATCACCTGTCATCACACGCAGTACCGCATAATTCGTCCTGTTGTTACCCGAAGAGATGCTCAGATGAATGTAGCTTTTACTCCCTTGGGCATCCAGCAGCTTCTGGAAGGAAGGCTTGAGCAGCAGGTTATTCCCCTCTGGCGAATGAACGAAGATCGTCCATGAAGGATCTGTAATGACTGCAAATTGGTCACTTTGCAGATATTCCCATTCCATCCGGTGGCTGTCCGTCTGGCGCTGCTCCCGGATTTCCTCCTTATCCTGCGGACCCGGTGAATGATTACGCCATTCGTTTACGGCCTTTTGCCCGGCGGACTCCAGATTATGCCTCTCATCCCTGTGCATCACATCGGTCAGTACCCAATAGAAGGAAGCCGCCATGATGAGCAGAATCAATCCAATCATGGTGCTGTAAAAGATGGTTAATTGCCTGCGGGTGTTAGGTATCATCATGGACAGCTCCGGTATCTACCAGGCGGTAGCCTCTTCCGTGCACACTCCTGATCAATTTCACAGGGAAGGGATCATCGACTTTTTTGCGCAGCAGCTTGATCACCGCATCCACCGCATTCAGAGTAACATCGGCATTGTTACCCCATACATAATTAAGAATCCGCTCTCTGGACAGTACCTCATTGGGGTGACGGGCGAAAAACTCCAAAAGCTGAAACTCGCGGTTAGTCAGGGTGAAGGTGACCCCGGCACGTTCTGCTTCCTGTGTGGCCGGGTTCAGCCGCAGGCCGCTGACCGTATACTGGTTCACATAACCCTGGGTTTGTTTTCTGCGGTCCAGGGACGTAATACGGGCTAAAAGTTCTTCAAAGGCGAAAGGCTTGATCATATAGTCATCCGCTCCGGTAAGCAGTCCGCTGACGCGGTCCTCAATCTCGCCGCGTGCCGTCAGCATCAGAATGGCCGTGTTGTCATTCAGGCGGCGCTGCTGCCTGCATAGCTCAAGGCCAGTTTTACCGGGAAGCATCCAGTCCAGAATGTAGAGATCAAATTCTGCAGAGGAAAAGAACAGTTCCGCTTCATCCGAGTTGCGGGCCCATTCTGCCAGATGGCCTGCAAGCTGCAGTTTATATTGGATCATATACCCGAGTTTGGTATCGTCTTCTACTAATAGAATACGCATGGTTGCCTCCTCAGCCGCTCTTTATAAGGCTCATTATATCCCGAAATAATGAAAAAATAATGAAATCATTGCAGACATCAAAAGGAGCAGCGTGCATGACCACGCTGCTCCAACAATAGTATTAGAATACTTAGGGGATTGGATTCATACTCCCCAATGACTCGACTGCAAATACAGGCACGTACTGCTCCCCTGTATCGGTTCCTACATAATCGAATCCATATTGGAATTGGCCGGTTGCCAAGGCGGGACCCGTAACCGTACCCACATTTCCTTGCAGGGCCAGGAAGCGCCCGTTCGCGCTTGCTACAGGTCTGCCGTTGGAATCGATATAAATATCAACTTTCAAGACAACGGTCTCCAGGGGGTGAAGCTCCAGCTCAGAAGCATCCACAAGCGGATACTCCTGGTAGATTTCAGAAAACTGGTAGACTCCATTCGTCTGCCGGAATATAGCAGTCTGGCCCTCCGAACCGTCTCCCATATCTGCATTGGTGACACGGATGGAGGCATCGTCAGGCTGAAGTACGTAGCTGTTGCCGGCAAACGAGAAGAGCAGGGAGATGCCCTCCGGCCTAATGGTATAGGCCGTGTATGAAGTCCGCCCGTCTTCGCGGCTGCCTGCAGCCACTACCACCGGCACTTCGGAGTAGACGGATAATGGGTCATCAAAAGCAAGGCTGGTGAGACTTTCAAAGCCGGGTATCGGATCTCCGGTCCGTGTAGTTACGGTGCCGTCATTACTCAAATCCGCATAGTAGAGGCGTCCGCTGCTGTCTGTTCCGGCTACGGCAAGCTTTGCCCCGTAACGCCCGCTGACGGATACAACATGTGTATATTTACCTGGCTCCTCTCCGCCGGGCAACATGCGGACGGGTTCGGCAATGTTCCACGCAAGCTGTGCTGCGGAGATTTCAGCACCCGTGTCCTGAAGCTGGGTCAGGTCGCTGTAGCGCTGAATGGCCTCCGCATACCTGCCGCTGCTTACCAGCCTCGCGGCGCTCCGGAGCAGCTTGGAGGTGGTACTGTCGATTAGAGTCAGCACCTTTGAGTCAGCAAGGCCAGCCGAGGCGGCATATTTGCGGTACGCTGCAGCATGCGTAGAGAAGGCGGCAATCTGATCGCCGTCCACATCCTTATTCAGAATGAGCTTGGCGCTCGTTTCAATCTGGCTGGCTACCCAGGGAGCCGTATAGCTGTGGCTGCTATAGGCATCGTTAAGGGATATAGCGTAATCCAGCATGGGGGAAAAGCTGCCTGCTGCAGCA
The DNA here is from genome assembly GCF_001909095.1 of Paenibacillus sp. P46E. Lineage (NCBI taxonomy): Bacteria > Bacillati > Bacillota > Bacilli > Caryophanales > Paenibacillaceae > Paenibacillus > Paenibacillus sp. P46E. The sequence goes on along the minus strand of NZ_LVYZ01000030.1, from coordinate 37,661 downwards.
AGCGCCTTGAGCTGGGCGGTGTCATGCGCTTTAAACTTTGTGGCCAGCAGATCTTTTTTGGCATCAGCTCCGCCTAGATACACATCGGGAATTCTCAGCAGATTCCATTTGAAGCTGTCTCCATCATTATCGGTGCTGCTGCCGCGCTGGCTTGCCGCCAGTTCGGCAAGAAACTGCGCCTTGAACTGCTGAAAACCTGTCCCCAGCCGATCCGAAATGCCTGAATCTCCTGACAGCTGGCGATAATAGGTTTCATAGGGTCCGCTTGGTTTCATATATTGGCTCTTCAGACTCAGCAGAGAGGCATAGCTCTCCATAAAACCGCCAAAATCCTTGGTCGTCAGCTGGTCTTCAATCTTCAGTGTAAGTGTGCTAAGACTACTGCGGATCGCCGTAATCGGAGCCAGCTCTTTAAGTCTCGCGGCAATCTGTTCTTCCTTGTAAAGAATGGAAGCATTAGCGGCTGCCAGGCGGTAATGCTTCTCGGCGGCAATCAGGTCTCCGGAGGCATAGAGCCGCTCGGCTTCCCGCACCGTCTCGATCTTGCTGTGAAGCCTGAGAGCCTTCTGCCCCAGCAGGGCCAGCATGAATATACACAGAATGATCATAAAGTTCCGCAGGGTTAAGACCTGTTTGATCGTCATATTATAGTAGCCCCTTTTCCGGCTGACAGTGCTCTATTCAAAAATCGGGGTCCCAGCGGTATTTGGCTTCGCGGACCTCCGCCACTTTGAGGTCCAGGCCGTTCCAGGCCTCATAGGGACTGGCGGATATCATCCGGCTCAGACGTATAAAACGGTCTTTGGGAAGCTCCTGTATGTATCGTCCGATCATGCCCGAGTAGAGCAGCGCGTAACGTTTTAACCGCACTGCCGCTCCGGCCACAGCCGTCAGAATGGCAGCGCCACGGTCCATTTCCAGAATCTGCACCTCATAGGTTTTGACATAGCGCAGCGTGCGGTCCTTGATCAGCTCGGGCCGCACTTTGGCAATCTCACCGATATATTCGGCGAGCAGCGGTTCGAAATCCTTGAGCAGCAGCTGCTCCAGCTCCAGGTTCATATCCTTGCGCAGCTGAAAGCCGTGCAGCAGAGCGACACGCTGGCGGGCGACCCGGTCGCCGCGCAGCAGGATTGAGATTTCGCGCAGCTTCTCATAGGCCAGCACATCATTCTCGCGCAGAACGGACACGGCCTCCTGACGGTTGATCTCCAGGCCTTCCCCGATGCTGTCTATACTGCGGCCCAGCAGCTCATTCAGTGCATACAGATTTTCGTTCTGCCGCACTTTCCGCTGCATAAGCAAGAATAGTACGGCCAGCACAATACCGCCGGCACCGCACAGCGCCATCTGCTGCAGGCTTTGGCCGAAATAGACCGAACCGAGAGTAAGCAGCAGGATGAGCAGAAGCCGGGTATGCATTTTGCGTCCGGTAAGGGAAACGGCATGCTTCTCTACTGGCGTCAGCGCAGCATGGCCGCATTTGCTGCACCGTTCTTCACCGAGCGCAGTATATCGGCTGCACCGGCGGCAGATACGCAGCTTGTCAAAGGCATACCGCGGAGTCTTAAAGGGGCGGAACGTCACGGGTTTCTTCTTATTTACCGGCATGGTCGCCTCCGTTCAGCGCAGCCAGCAGACGCTCATCAATGTCATCACGGGTCAGCGGCTTGCGCTGCCGTAAGGCATAAATAATGATCTGAATGACTACATAAAGAAACGTAATGCCGAGAATAGCGTATGAAATCATGGAACTCGTCCTTTCTTGTTGGAAGCTGACAGCCCTAAAGTTGAAGTTTACAAGGTTTAATTATATCATAATGGCATGCTATTGACAGAATTTAGCTATACCGGCAACCCTGCCGTAGTTGCCTAATTTAACACAAGAGGAGCCCTATTTATGCTTCGTACACCGATTAATATTTCAAAGACAGCCAAGAACATACTGCGGCATATTGTCCCGCTGCTGCTGGTGCTGTGCATCTCAGCAGCGCCGTTTGGAGCCGGTAGAGCCAGCGCGGCATCGCCCGCGCCATCCCATATTGACGCCGTACTGCTGATTGATGTCAGCAATTCCATGAATAAGAGCGACAAAAACAAGATCGCAAATGAAGCGATGAAAATGTTCATAGATATGCTGTCTGCCCAAGGCGATAAGGTCGGGATTGTGGCCTATACCGACAAGGTGCAGCGGGAGAAGGCACTGCTGCAAATCGGCTCTGCCGGAGACAAACAGGATTTGAAGGATTTCATTGACGGTCTGGACCGCGGAGCCTATACCGATATTGCCGTCGGAATGGAAGAGGCCGTAAAGGTGCTGGAGAACGGCAGCGATCCGGCACATGAGCCGATGATCGTCATGCTGGCAGACGGCAACAATGACCTTAATGAAGCAACCGGCCGCACGCAGAGCCAATCGGATCAGGAACTGGACGGTGCGGTGGCCACTGCCAAGCAGAAAGGCTACCCGGTCTATACTATAGGTCTGAATGCTGATGGAAAGCTGAATAAGGAGATTCTGGCCGGACTGTCCAATCAAACAGGCGGCAAGGCGTTCACCACCGATTCGGCGGATGACCTGCCGCAGATTCTCAGCGAAATTTTTGCTGACCATTTGAAATTGAAGGTGGTTCCGGTACAATCCATCACAGCCAACGGCAGCTACCAGGAGGTTACAGTAAATGTTCCCAATGGAAGCGTGCTGGAGGCGAATATCTCCATTATGTCTGCACAGCCGGTTACAGCTAAGCTTAGTGATCCCTCCGGCAAGGAAGTAACTATTCCGTCTAAAGATGTGCTGCTCTCCAAGTCCAGCTCGTACAGCCTGATCAAGCTGCTGTCCCCGGAGCAGGGGGACTGGAAGCTTCAGGTGAAGGGCGTGCCGAAGGACAAGATCGATATCAATCTCGTCTTTAACTATGATCTGGAGCTGAAGCTGGATGCACTGTCATCCAAGACCTACCAGAAAGGCGATACCATAGAAATCTCTTCACACCTGTTCAGCAATGGAACTCAGGTAACACTCAGCAATTTGTATCAAGATATGAAGGCGGTATTGCTTGCTACGGATACCGATACGGGGAAGGTGCAGGAGCTTCCGATGGATAACACCGGGGCGGTGTTCAAAGGCTCCTTCAAGATTACGGAGAGCCATAATTATGAGCTGAATGTGCGGGCGGAGGAGAGCAGCTTCTACCGCGAGAGTGATGTTCTTAAGATTAATGCCAAGACAGGAGCTGTGGCGACGAGTCCGGCAGCAGGAACGGGTGTGAGTGAGCCTGCACAGGATAAGTCTTCTTCCAAAACTCTCTATTATATTATCGGCGGGATCGTGCTGGTACTGGCGGCGGCTGTGGGGCTGTGGATGCTGCGTAAGCAATCAAACCGCGGCTTCGTAGGGCAGATGGTAGTAGAAGTTCTGGACGGCAATACCGGGGAGAAAACCTATCCGCAGTACAAGAAACTCTCAGCTTTCCGAGGCAAGTTCACCCTGCATCAGCTTCTGCAGCTGGCGCCTGAGCTGAAGGAGAGTGAGAAGCTTGTATTCACTCCGGGCAAAAATGACCGCCTCATGCTGCGCGGCAGCGAAGGAATTTCTGTCGAAAAATCAGGACGCGCCGCTGATGTGACGCGCGGCCTGGAACTGAAAAGCGGCGACCGCATTACCGTAGCCCTGGCTACGGTGGATAAGACGATTTTACTGGAGTATTTGATATAAGGGGGAGCACATATGAAACCGGTAGTAAGAGAACATATTCAGCAGCTCGACGTATCGCTGGGCGGAGGAATCGTCAGCGACAAAATCCGAGTGGACACCATCGACAACCCAATCCTCATCATTGGCCTTGGCGGCACGGGGATTGACGCCCTGCTGCGGCTGAAATATCAGATTAACCGCCGTTTCAAGCTGCCGGAAGATCCGCTGTCCAAGAAGAAAAGGGATAAACCGGATAACGTGGAGTTCCTGGCGTTCGAGACGAATGAGCAGGATCGCGGGAAAAGGTACAAGGGCATCGGCCTCGATCCGCAGAATGAATTTGTGCTGCTGGCCAATGCGGAAATCGGCGGACTGCTGCAGAACCGCAGCATTTTGGAGCCTTATATTACGGATTGGCTGTCGCCGGAGCTGAGTATTACCGATGGCATGAACGGAGCCGCCGGGGTGCGTCAGGCCGGACGCCTGCTGCTGTTCACGAAGATCAACCAGGTGGTAGCGGCCATCGACAAGAAGATTAAGACGCTATCCGTCGGTACCAGCAAGAAGCTGATGGTTTTCCTGCTCACCGGCTTGTCCGGCGGAACAGGCAGCGGGGCTTTTCTGGATATCGCCTATATCGTACGCGGGATTATTGAACGGGATTACGGCTCAGCCGGTATCGACCGTGTAAATACACTGGGCTACCTGTTCACGCCGGATGTGAATCTGGCGAACAAAAGCCTCAGCGAGCACACCCGTGAATATATCCGCAAGAATGGCTATGCGGCGCTCAAAGAGCTGGACTACTGGATGAACGTGGACAGCCGAGGAGAGAGATTCCGCCAGCAGTACGGCAATATTTTGACTGTGAACTCGCCGCTGCCCCCGTTCAACCTGTGCCATCTGATCTCCGCGACCAATACCGAAGGCAAGCTGCTGGAGAACGCCTATGACTACTGCATGAATGTGACAGCGGAGAATATTACGAACTTCATGGCCAGCGAGGAAAAACAGTCGGGCGAGGAATTCGCCATCCACGACTATATCAGCAACATCAGAACGAATATTGCGCAGATGAACAAGACCTATCCTGCCAATTATGAATACAACATCATCGGCGCTTCGTCTGCGGTGCTGCCGATTGAGGAAATGACGACCTATCTGGCATTCCGCCTGTTCGACAAGATGGACAAAATGTTCCAGCAGGCTCCAGGGCAGGAGGACGTGGAGAAGCTTGCGCGCAAGCTCGGCATTGATCTCGACAGCATGATCAAGACCTTCGAATCCCGTGTGCCAGAGCCGCTGCCCGGCTATGAGAACAGCGAGCGCCTGAATCACAGCAATGTTATCAAGCACCAGGTGGTGGACATGGATACGGAGCTGGAGCAGAATTTTCTGGCCCGTGCCCGTGAGGAATATATCAAGTCCAAGAAGCAGCTTCCCGGAGAGATTACCGGACGCTTCGGCGAAGAGCTGGAGCGAATCTTCCTGCATCCTGAGCAGGGTCCGTTCTATGTGTCACGGCTGCTCTATACCGAGAAGGGCTTCTGTATTCTGAAGCTGATCCAGTCTTATATTGAAGCGCTGCGTGAGAGCCTGCTGCGTCTGCCGCGCGATATTGAGACGGCACAGGACAGTGCGCAGGAGAAGCTGGGCGATGCGCGGAGCGCTTTTGTCTCCAAGGAGAAGAAGAAAAATGCCTACATTGAAGCCAAGATCAATGAATACTGGCTGCATGCCGACGTAGAGCGCACCGAACAGATGATTGAGTTCTATGAAGACCTGTTTGAGCTTCTCAATGAAGAGAACAACCGGATTTATGGTGTGTTCACAGAGATTCTCAGTGCGCTGAGCACGATCTTCGAGAAGAATGGCGACATTCTGATCAATGGTGAAGAACAGGCCGACCAAAAAGGGAACAAAACCTACTATTGGAATATCGTTAACGTGCCGGATATTGCCTCAACCATCTCTAAGGTGATGGACCAGAAGGACGGCGACGATCTGATCCGCGACTTCACACGGGAGATGCTGAAGCATTCCGGGCGCTGGGTTAAGGAGCAGGAGATTGATATTGTGCGCTCTATTTCCGAGTTCCTCAGCGATAAGTTCGGTGATCTGATTACCCGCTCCATGGAAGAATTCCTGGTGATGAAATACGGCCGTGAGGAGCCGCTGGACAAGTTCGTGGAACGGATTATCGCCGGACGTCTGGATGAAGATGCGGTGCCGATTTTCCATTTGAGCAACAGCTCCGGCAGTTTGCATTTCCCTTCGTGGGGGTTTGTCTCTGTTCCGGTCAAGGCGCCGGGCATTCTGAAGGGAATCCGCAATTATCAGAACAACGCGCTGGGCAAATCACAGTTTACGATTAAGGAAAGTCAGGTGAAGAACCGGATTTTCTGGCTCAATACGCGCAACGGGGTGCCACTGTTCGTATATACACCGCTGCGGGTATTCGAGGAGAATTATGAACGGACGATTCTGGATAAGGAAGGCATTGGCCGCCATCTGGTGATGACCGACAAGAACAACTGGACCTATCTGCCTTCACCGATTCCGGAAAAATCATGGGGGGATACTTACATTAACACCCGTGTCCGGGATTACAATGCCAGAGTCCGGGCGGATTTCGCCAGAGCGCTTGAAATCGGGGTTATTATTGAAAAAGGCCTCGACGAAAATACAAGCAGCCGTTTCTCGGTCGTCTTCACAAAGCCGTTTGATGTGGATAAAATGCTTAGCGGCTATGATCTGCAGCTTGGCATGGCTCGTCCAAATTTGGGCGAAGTGAAAAAGGCGGCCGACGAGCTGAAATCGCTGCGCGCAAGCGGCCTGGAACGCGAAGGGGTTAAGGATATTTTTGGCAGCATCAACAAGGATCTGGCTCAGGAAAATCTCATACGCTCGCCGCAGCTGATTACGCGTGTCCGCGAGGAATTGGCCAAATATGAGGCACTGGCAGCGAAGGCGGGCGAGCTGGATGGACTGCTCCATCAATATCTCGACGAAGACAAGTGGATCGACCAGTTTATTGAAGCCCTGTACACGGACACGATCACCAAAAAGGGTGCGCTCTACGTCTATGACCGTGATGAAGACGAAGACGCCTGGGAGCCGTTCGCCAACTTGATGAAGGAACGCAGCTATGTGGAGTATGCCGTCTACCGTCATTTCCGCGGTCTGGACGAGAAAAGCCGCAGCCTGCTGCTGCGTAAAGCAGCGCGCCGTGCCGGCGAATTAACTGCTGCCGAGGATGTGACTCCGCTGCTGTATAAGCTGGAAGGACTGTATGTGTCCTTCCTGGAAGCACGCGATAGTCTGGAATATGAGCGGGTCGAGCATGCAGACGGTGATGAAATGTACAGCTTCTACAAGAGCCTGACCGGCAAGCTTGGCAGCATCCGCAGAAAGCTGAAGTAACCCTATGATCAAAACACAGGCATTAACCTATGCGCAGCAATATGCGGCCCAGGAAGAGGCGCAGCGCAGCAAAGGGGACGGGCGCAGCAGTATTCATTATCCTGCCTTGTTCCTGTTCCTGGGTGACAAGGTATCCCCGGCCATCGGCCCGGTGCTGGACAGCTGTGAGCGGAAATGGGACAATGCGGGCGGTATTATGGCGCTGCATGCCGCATCCGCTGGAAGCACAGGCCAGTCTGGCGGTGGTACTCAGGCTCAGGCTCAGGCTGGAAATGCCCATGATGGGAATCAGGTGCAGCCTGAAGGCGGCAGTGGCAGAAGAGAACGGGTCCTGGCCATGGCCCTGCCCCAAACGGCGGGCCGTGATCCCCGCACCGTCCGTCAGGATATTTATCGGGAGTTTCATGAAGACAGCCGGTTTCTGGCCGGATTGAACCGGAGCCTGCGGCGTTTAAGCAACAGCATAGCCGATTATGGACGGCTGTATTCCTCTTTTGACGTCATCCATCTCTCTATTGTTACGCGGGTTGATGACCCGCTTAACGTGCTGCTGCCGCAGATTGCCCTGCTGGCCCGCGCGGTGCTCAGCCAGTCCTTTAAGTCGGTGCAGACCGACCTGTATGCGCTGATTAATGAGCGGGAGCAGGGGGACAACTTCGGTTATTCCAGCTCGGTAGGGCTGGCTTTTCTGCGTGAGCTGGATGGGGTGCAGCAGTCGGATTATGCCTTCAGCGCTCCGCTGCTGGTCACGGAGGATGGGCTGTCCATACCTGTAGCTCATGGTCCTTCTCCGCTGTTCGATCTTGTATACCTGCTCTCGGACAAAAACGAGCGGGGTATGATGTCCGCTCACGGCATGGACGACAACTACGAAATTATCGCCCATATCAGCCTGCTCAAGAACCGTGTACGCCCGGCTACAGATACGGCTACGGGACACGGCGGCTACAACAATATGACCTTCAAAAGCGGCATCCGGGGCAGCTCTGGAAGACAGGGCTACGCATCCGCCGGGTTCTCGGCAGTGCGCAGACCGAACCGGCAAATCGCTCTCGCGGTGCTGGCTCATGCTTTTCATTATCTGGCCGCAAAGCTGCAGGAAGGCGGAACAGTCAGTCTGCGCGAGCGTCAAGCTCTGCTCGGCCTGAACGCCGATTCCTTGCGTGAGCGGGCAGCTTCGCTGCTTCCGGATGAATCGGGGATTGATGAGATGACCGGGCTGATGAGCCACGGCCGGCCTTCCTATAACGAGCTGAAGCCGCTGTCGCTGCGCGAGGCCGAGGCGCTGCTGTTCGGAGACGGCGGGCAGGCCTATTTCCGCAGCAACTTTGCGGATGTGGCGTCGCGGCGGGCGGCGGCTCTCGATCCTGCCCGCGAGTGGGCCACTTTACTGGCAGAGCAAGAGAAGGCGGTTCCGCCGCTGACCTTCTACCAGCTGGCGGAATGGACCGCCGAGCAGGGCAGCGGCAGTGTGCTGCATGCGCTGCGCCAGCATATGGCCGGACTGCGCTCAGCGATTCTCTCCGCGCAGGAGGAGCTGGATCTGCTCTACGCGGAGAGCGTGGAGCGCCAGCCGTTCCAGCGTGTGCCGCTGCTGGACAAACGGACGGTACGCAATTTCATTCATTATTTATTCGCAAGTGTGTACGGCCGGAAATATGAGCTGCTGCGCATGGAAAGTGAGCTTGCACTGTGTCTGCGTTACGATGCGGCGCTGGAGCAGCTGCACGCGGACAGCAAAGCCAAGGTGCAAACCATGGAAGCGCTGGAGGAGGATCTGCGCGGTCTGGCGCTTGACAGCATCGGCCGCACGGGCGAGACGGTGGACCAGAACATTATGGAGTATTACCGGACCGTCACGGAAGAAGTCATGCGGGATATGGAAGCACGGCGCGGTCCCGGTATTTTCTTCAGCGAGCGGTTCCTGGGAAGCATCTCGGGCCTTCTCCGGCAAGGAGGCGCCGCTGTCGCAGAGCGGCTTACCCAGCTGTGCCGCCTTGAGCTGCTGACGGCGGATCCGTTCGCACTGCCGTTCGAGGAAGAACTGCTGCGTCGCGCCAATGTCGCGGCGGCTTACGAGAACCGTGAAATAGTCTCCAGAGAGGAACTGTTCAAACGGCTCTACCGCAGTCTGGAGGAAGAAGCAAGCATCAATGTCCGCCTGTTCGAATATACGCAGGAGCACCGCCATGAGGAGAAATATTTCTTCGGCGACAGCAGCTCTGAATTCCTGCGTTATGCCTTCGGCGCCGATGAGACGACGCGCATTTACCGGCTTGGATTTGTGCATGAGCAGCGCAGAAGCGGTGTCGAGAAGCTGAATCTGATGGGCGGCTTCCATCTGGAGGATCTGCTCTACTACCGCAACGGCAAAGTCTATTATGAGACCTACGCCACTAGCGGCTACAAGCTGCATGGTATAGGCGAAGAAGAGCTGCCGGAGCTCAGGTAGGTGAGTGGAAGCAGATAGTCATGGCCACAGGAATGAATATAAGCTCAATTTAGGTTTTTCTGGAAAGGATGGATATCGATGCAGCGAAAAATCAATCTGCTCTTGCTCCTCTTCAGTCTGCTTGGCGGTGGAGTTGCCTTTGTGTTAGGCGAGCTGCTGCTGGACAGCAGGCCTTATGATCTTCCGTCGATCGTACTGATCGGCATCTATTTTGCCATTGTAGCACTTGGGGTCGGGCTGGGCAGCTTGCTCGCGGAGATCATTTCGCCCAGATTGAACGGCTTGTCGTGGAAGCAGCGGTATCTGGGCTTATCGTGGAAGCTGCTGCCCGTAACGCTGGTGATGCTGTTCGCGGTTGGCACCGTAACGGAATTTGTGTATGAGCTGAACTTCGGCGGCGTGAGACCGGTAAAAGATGTGGTCATGGTCATTGATGACTCCGGCAGCATGAAGCAGAGCGATCCGGGCAACAGCCGTTATACGGCTGCAGAAGCGCTGGTACAACGCATGGATGAAGATAACCAGGTAGCCGTGGTGACGTTCAGCCAGGAGGCCGCAGTGGTTCAGCCGCTGGTTCCGCTGTCCAGCACTGCGAACCGTGAGAAGGTCACTTCGGTTATTCGCAGTTTGCAGACTACAGAAGGCGGTACGAACTTCAGCGCCGCGCTTACGGAAGCCATGAGTGTCATAAACAGTGACAATACATCCGGGCGTGGAGCTATGGTAATCATGCTGTCCGATGGATTCAGCCAATTTGATACCTCGAAAGAACTTGCAGAGTATGTGGACCGCGGGATTGCAGTCAATACCATTGGCCTGGCACTGGATGATCCTTCGGGACCAGCGTTGCTACGAGATATCGCCACCACAACCGGCGGGCAGTATTATGATGTAATGAATGCAGAACTCCTCGGCGGTGTGTTTCAACAAATCTATGACCGGCTGGGTGACCGGACACTGATGACGGTACGCAGTGATTCAACGGCTGACAGCCCGTATTATGCCGGGGTGCGGATTCTGGCGCTGCTGCTGGTAGGTACGGCTCTCGGTATCGGGCTTGGCATTGTGTTTGACAATCGGCATCTGGCACGGAGCTTTGGCATAGGCGGTGCAGTATCCGGCCTGTTCGCCGGCCTGATTCTGGAATTTGGCCTGGACGGCCATTCCTTTGGGGATGCCATGACCCGTCTGCTGGCTCTGCTTGTTCTAACAGCCGTCATTGCGTTGTTCACCTTTGTGATACCAGTCGGAGAGGGGCGTCTTTCCCGTAAAAGAGGAAGAGGCGCAGAAGTTCCTTCGCCAGCGTCGGACGGCTTCCCGTCCTCACGCAGAAATCGGGGAAGCAAAGGGTTCTGAGCGTGAAAGAGACATTGAAAGATACCGAAGGAGATACTGAAAGGAGCTTACATTCATGAGGTACGCCGAGGTTGATTCCTCCACACCGGCTATTACGGAGGTGTCCTCCCGGGTGGAGGACAGGTTCTGTACACTGCGGTGGCACTGGCCGGACGGCGTGCAGGCAGTCTACATTCATAAGGCGCCTGCGGAGGCGCCGGACAGCCTGGAGCTTCCTCCTCCCGGCATGAAGCTGTATACCCGTGAGGAGTACAAGGCGAACAACGGATACCGTGACCGGCTGGATGACATCGGCCTGGTTGTCTATACCGTTTATGTCCGGCTTGCCGATGGCGGAGACATCCTGCTGGTACGCCAGCGGGATGGTGCCAACTGTACGCTGGTCAGTGCCGGCAAAGCGCGGATCTACTATTCCATCCAGCAGAAAAAAAGCTTGTTCGGCAAGCAAAAAACAGTACATATGACGCTCACGGCCGAAGTGCCCGTATCCAAAGAGGTACTGTGCTATGTGAAAAAACGGGGCGGTTTTCCGGCGTCCAAAGAGGACGGCGTACTCTTTCCGTTCGTCCAGGATTTTGCCGCCGGCCGCAACGTGCTGCCGCCGATCGAAATCGGCAAAGAGGACGCTGTCCGTATCTTTTTTACGGATGGCCGCAAATATGGTTTGTATTACGAACTGATACCTGAATAAGTGGAGGGAATGCCTGCTGACGGGGATCACTGGGCGCAGGAACTAAGGCATCAGGCCCGCCGCGCGTTCAGCACACACAAGTTAAGGGAGTAGAGGCTCACAAAACTTAAGCGCATGCTTTCGAAGCGAGTTTTGCTGCAAAGCATTCTCGAAGAAGCGGGTATTCTGCAAAACTTAAGCAAATGCTTCCGAAGCGAGCTTTGTTCGAAGCGACTCAAGGGAGCAGAAGCTCACAAAACTTAAGTGTATGCTTTCGAAGCGAGTTTTGCTGCAAAGCATTCTCGAAGAAGCGGGTATTCTGCAAAACTTTTAGGAGGACAAGAGATGTCTTTTTTCAACCGGTTTAAGAAAAAGAATCAGCCGCAGCAGCGGCCGCTTTTTTATGATATTGTCTGTCCGTATTGCTTCACCCGGTTCCAGCCGGAGGATGTGGTCTTTCGGGCTATGCATAGCCGTGAGGATGACGAGAATTATGCGCTGGGCGAAGACGATGCGCTGAACAAATACCGCGAGCGCTTCGGCCTCGATACGGTTGACGATATGGAAGCCATTCTGAATCCGGCGGATATTCCGGAGGAGTATCACCACTATACGGACCATGTGCTGACCGGCATCACCGACCGCTATGGTGTGCTTACACGCAGACGGCTGTGCCCGTCCTGCCATAATGAGCTGCCCGTGACCGCAGGCAAGGTGCCAAGTAATATTATTTCGATCATCGGCGCTTCCCAGGTCGGGAAGTCGGTGTACATGACCTCGCTGATCCATACGCTACAGCATACGACGGCGGGGCATTTTGACGCAGCCTGCATGCCGCTGAATGCCGAGATCAGCCGCAAGTTCCGCACACTGTATGAAGAACCGTTGTTCGAGCGGGGGGATCTGCTGGCTTCGACCCAGAAAGAGAAAATGCAGGAGCCGTTTATTTTCCAATTTGTATTCAAGGATGAGTCCAAGCCGCCGCTGACGCTGGTATTCTTCGATGTCGCAGGTGAAGGTATGGTCGATCAGGATTATCTCGGGCTGCACGGACAGCATATCAAGAATTCCGCCGGTATCCTGTTCATGGTCGATCCGCTGCAGATCCGCTCGATCCGCGAGAAGATCCGCATCAACTTCGGGGACCGTCCGGGCGAATGGGTCTCGCAATATGACGAACCGCGCGATGTGGTACTGACCATGTTCGGTGATTTCATCGCCTATCAGGAGAAGAGCAAAACCGATATCCCGACCGCAGTTGTGCTCGCCAAGAGCGACATGCTCCATTCACTGAAGGATGAGGACGGCGACTATATTAAGTCCAACAGTAATGTGTTCAATAACTATGTACACCGCAAAACGCTGAATCTGGATGAGTTCCACAACATTGACGGTGAAATCCGCCGCTTTATAGAGAAGGTGGACCGGCCGTTCAAGGATACGATGGATGTGTATTTTGCGAATACAGGGTATTTTGCCGTGTCGGCACTGGGCAGCAATCCCGTGAATCAGAAGATTGAAGGTGTGGTCAGCCCGATCCGTGTGGACGAGCCTTTCATCTGGCTGCTGCACAAGCTGAGCTATATTGAGGGGAGCGACGGGCCGTGAACAGATTTTCAGGGTCCATGATCACCCAGCAGATGTATACCCGGGAGCGGCGCGGGGTGTACCGGGCGACAGAAGGATTCGATACAGTAGCGAAGTCGGAGAGCCTGGACAATAATTTTGTCAAAAAAATTCTGCACCCCTTCTGCCTCTACGATGCTCCGGCAGAGCTGACGGCGCGCGGTGAGAAGAATGAGGAGCTGTATCCGGCCGCGCTGCATTTGTTCCATACGGAGACGAATGATACGGTCATTGGGCAGAGCCGGTATCTGGCGGCGGATTTCACAGGGCAGCGGAGCGCTTTTTTTGCCCATAATTTCGTGGTGCCGCCCATCCGCTCAGAGGAGATTCTGGAGGGTTACCGGGACTTCCTCCATGCGGATTTTGCCGGCCGTTATGCAGGTGAGCTGGGCGGGACACTGCCGGAGCTTCCGGCTGTTCCTGTCCTGCAGCAGGAGCGGAATACGAATCCGCTGATGATCCTGAGTGCGCTCGGCATTACAGAGGAGCTGTTCAAGTCGCTGCTCCAGGCAGTGATGGTCTCTGTGGCCGGGAAGAAAAAAATATATATTGCTTTGGATGTCCCGATTGTAGAGCTATCCCGGCGCGCGGTGGAGCTGACGGAGGTGCTTTTTGCATCTTTGCCTTATGATTTCCGCCGCAGACTGGGTGTGATCACCTATGCGAGCGAGCCGAAAAGCCGTAAATATATCCATTTGACCTTCGTGGAAAAAGGCTCGCTCCGCCCTGGCGACCGCAGCATCGAGAAGGATTTTGTGTTCGATCTCGCTTCGGGCCGGATCATGAATGCGGACTTCGGTGATTCACGTCAGCCCTATGCCGAGCTGGCCTGGAAAACACTGAAACAGCCGGAGCGCGGACTGGAAGATTTCGCACATTTTGCCGATTCGCTGCTGCCCGGGGAGAGCGTGGAGCGCAAGCTGTCACTCGCGCTGTACAACGAGCTGGCGGTATTTTATGAGATCGAGCAGGGCAATGAAGATCTATATACAGAGAACAAGCAGGCGGTGCTGGGCGGATTGCTGTCCTACCTGAAGCCGGAGGGTGCGCTCATTTCCCGGGTGAGGCTGAACGATATGTTCCTGGAACGGTTTGACCGCGAATATGACCTGATCCGGCAGAAAGGCATCCTTGTTCCTGAGATTATGGAGCAGTTTGTGGAGTACTTCACGCTGAAGGACCATAATTACCGGGTCAAAATTGTCGATTATTTCATCAACGGCATGCTGAATGCCCAGTCTGCCGGCCGTGAAGACGCACTGGCAGCAGCTTACGGTATGATTGAGAGCAATGATGAGCTAAGTGCGTCTTTCTTCAAAAGAGTGCTGGCCCAGCCCATCTTCCGCCGGGCGCTGCTGGAGCCTTATATGGAGTCCCGGCTGTCTGCGGCGGCAAGGTCTGCTGACATTTTGCGCTTTGTAGTACACTTTGGCAGGTTCCTGCCGGAAGCGCTGCAGCAGTCGTTTGTCCGCGATACCGTCAAGGAGTACCTGCTGGAGAAGCTGCAGCGGGAGGCTGATCCGGTAGCGGCGGTAGCGGCGATCCATGATTCCGTAGACAAAGCGGAAAAGGAGCGCCGCAGAGGAAGCGGGCTCTATCCCGAAGCCCTGTCGCTGCTGGAGGAACTGATGACGGCTGCGGACCGCTTCCTGCTGAACCGGGTCTCGCTGGACGAGCTGACTCAGGAGCAGCTGCTGGAGATTTCTTTTCTGCGCTACCGCGAGGTTACCGACTGGCAGCCGCCGCTGGACGCAATTACCCGGCAAAAGGCGAACGCCCTCCGGGCTGCGTACCGCTGGTTCGGGGAGGAGAAGCCGACAGAAGAGATTTTTGCCGGACTATCGCCGAGAGAGCTGGATGATGTACAACTGCTCGGACGGCGCTGGCTGAAGGAATCGCACCATATTGAACCGTTCGAACGTGTACCGCTGGCCTTCTATCACAGCAGCGAGCGACAGGATGGACCGCTGGATTATGAGACGCTGATGGAACTAATAAAGCGTAAGGCGGGCGACGACAAAGAGAGGGTCTACCGTTTCCTGGCCTGGTCGCAGGGCAATCCGCTATTTTCTATTTCAAATAAAAAGCTGTGGCCCGGTTACCGCCGGGCTATTCTGAAGTATTTCCTGAGCAGCGACCGCGAGGCGTTCAAGAGCCGCGATTTCCGCAAAAGCTATGCCGCCGCTGCGGGCCCGGCGCTGCAAAATGTATACAACGAAGCGCGCTCCCAGCTGGCTTCGCCGCTGGCGCGGTGGGTCAGCCGCAGCCGATTTCGACTCCTGATCTCCGGCAGCGTGCTGGGTATTGTGCTGATCGCCGTAATGATCGCGTTCAGCGTGCTCCGGCCGGACCCTGCGGACACGGCCCTGCCGGAGGGCAGTGCGCAGCCCAGCGCCACAGGCGGGGCTGCTGCTCCAGTTCCCGCCACCGTCCGGCTGGGCGGCGGAACAACAGGCGGCAGCCTGGTGTTCACCTTTGCTGCTGCCGCCGACTGCTCCGCCTTCAAACCGGCGGAGATCAGCGTGGTGTCCTCCGGCGATGTGACGGAGGACTACAAGATCACGGCGACGACAGGCAGCTGCCTGGTCGTGTCGCCGAAGCCGGGCGCCGATGCGAGTGCGCCGGCCGGGTCTGACAGCGGCGCAGATGCAGCCGCTGGAGCAGAAGGCAGCGCGGAGGCAAGCGCGCCTGCAGCGACTGACGGCACCGACACGGGTGCCGGACAGAAGACCGGCGCGACTGTGAGCGCTGGTGTGAAGGGGGCCGCGGGCGGGAACGCCGGCGCGGCCACGCCTTCTCCGGCGGCGGGAGGCACCGCGCCGGGAGCTCCCGGAGCCTCGGGAGCGGTGCCGGAGGCATCCGCGTTCGAGGTGACGGTGCAGCTGGAGGCCGGTGCGAAGCTGGCCGCAGGCGACATGATTATCGCCGGGGAGTACAAGCTGATCCTGCAGCCGGCTTCGGGCAAGGCAGCAGACAGCACCCCGAGCGCCGGGGTGGACACTTCTTCAAGCGCTGAACCTTCGCCTAAGGCAACTGGTGATACGGACAGCGAATGATGCGTGGCAGTAGAATATGTTTTCAACACATTATCCTGAACAGCACGATTTGCCGAGAATATGGGGCGCGTGCAGTTCGGGATTTTTGCTGATTTATGGTGTATATGAGTTGAACCGGGGAAGTTCAATTCTTGAGCGGCATAAGAAGCGCATAGTGAACTTGGTGAAGTGGAAAAAGGTAAACTAATTAGCTGGAATTCTCTCTGCAAATGACTTTAGTTGGAGTTTGTACACCTGATTCAGACTCATTCACCCTATAACGCCGATTTCAGCCGGATTAATGATACTTTTTCCCACATAGGTTACTTCATGAACCAAGTGAGCTCTATTAGTGATACTTTTTCCCACAAACTAAGGAGAGTAGCTTTCTTCGGGGAAGCCTGAGTATATTCGTCCTGAAGTATAAATATGCTCGGAAATAACGGCAGAAATGCCGCTGTTACAGTTGCATTGACCGTTTTATTTGAAAGTGCCGTTGATTTGGCTTGTTGCTGAACAGGCAGGCATTGCCCCCTCTAGTTATTCATGGAGGGCAACGATCCTGCAAGCCGCTTACCTGCCGCTTACCTGCTGCCGATAAGCTGCCCACTTAGCTTTTTACAAGCGGGGGACTTTGGCGATGTGCTGTGTTTTTTCATTGTTACTGTGGGCAGGGGAGACTGGCTCTGACACCCGGCAGAAGGATTGTTGCAAGTTTGCGAACCTCCCAAGCCACTATGAAACAGCTTGTCTATAGACATACAAGGGAATACTGGATATGATTATGGATATTAAAATTTAATAGGTTATGGAGAAGGTGCCGGTTCTGCTTCACAGAATCAGAATCGGCTTAAAAGGGAAGCACGGTGCAAATCCGGCGCGGTCCCGCCACTGTAAATGCGGAGCGGCTCTTAGAGCGGCCACTGTCCGGTAGAAGGATGGGAAGGCCAAGAGCAGCAATGAGGCATAAGCCAGGAGACCTGCCTTTTTCGTGAACGTTTCTATTCTTCGTGGGGTAAGAATGCGGAACATATGCAGATGGATGGAGTCCGGAGCTTAGGAGCGCCGTAGCCTTCACTTTGTATTCTTCCGGGCCGCCCTGAACAAGGGTGGTCTTTATGTTGTTAAGGTTACCCCTGCAGTGCACTACAATCCACATTTCATTAAAAAGGAAAGAGGTTGACGATGAAGACATTGTATTCTGCCAAGTCCTTTGTACTTGGTCTGGTCTTATTACTGGTTATTTCGATTACAGGTACCGCTGTGGTTCCGGCGGGACAGGCTTTTGCTGCGGCAGGAGCCTCCGTTAACAAGGTAACGAATAGTGTTGCAGACGCTGTGTATGCGGCTGACCATGCTGCGGACGGAGAAGCAGTAGCGGCACTAACTTCAGCGGATTCCGGGGGACAGGTGACGGTCTCGCAGGCAACGTATACAGCTGCTGAATATGTTATTAGCGGCGGTGTGACTTCGGAGTGGCAGGCAATCGGCCTGGCCCAGGCGGGCTACCGGGTGCCGGAGAGCTATGCCCAGTCGCTTGCACAGAAGGTGCAGGCTGCGGGAGGCACCTTCCCGAATGTTACGGATTATGCGCGGATTGTACTTGCTGTGCGGGCGACCGGCGGGGATCCGGCGAACTTTGCCGGAAGCGGTTCGGGGGCAGGGTACAATCTGCTGGAGCGCATCTACAACAGTGACAAAATTAGCGGCCAGTCGCTGAATGCTCCGGTATATGCATTGCTGGCACTGGATTCCGGAAGCTATACACTTCCAGGGGATGCCAAATGGAATCAGACATCATTATTAAGCGAAATTCTATCTAAGCAAAACAGTGACGGCGGCTTCGCTCTGTTCCCGGGAGCGAGCGATCCGGATATGACGGCCATCGTCCTGACCGCACTCTCTGCTCATAAGAATGACCCGGCTGTTGCGACAGCCGGACAAAAAGCCGTAGCCTGGCTGGCTGCCAAACAGGATGCCAGCGGCGGTTATGGGGACAGCAGTGAAAGTGTGGCCCAGGCCATCATTGCCCTGTCTTCTTATGGCGTAGACCCCACCAGTGACGAGTTCACCAAGAACGAAGCAGATCTGATCAGCAGACTTCTGAGCTTCCGGTTGGAGAGTGGTGCCTTTGCCCATAATCAAGGCGGCAGTGCCAATGTGCTGGCCACGGAGCAGGGACTCCAGGCGCTGGTGGCTTACAGCTTGTTCAGCGGTGGAACGAACGGCAAACTGTATGACTTTTCCAAGCAGGCACCGCAGAATCCGTTAGTCTATGTGCCGCTCACGATCGAAGGCCCTGAGAAGACACTGGGCCAGGGCAGCGCATATGCAGGGAATGTACTCGAGGCGCTGGACAAAGTAGCTGCGGCAAATGGCCTGCCGGTTACGAACCCTTCCGGTAACTATGTTACGGGTATCGGCAGCATCTCTGCCGGGATCTACGGCGGGTATGATGGCTGGATGTATGCTGTTTCGCGCGGCGGTGAATGGGCAAGCGTCGATGTAGGCATGAAAGACTTCAAGCTGAAGGAGTCGGACAAGCTGCTGGTTTATTATGCCGGCAGCGATACACAGCTTGTAGATCAAGTAGCCCTTTCCAAGGTGCAGCCTAGAGAGGGTGAAGCTTTTAACGTCACGGTCACCCAAAAAACATGGGTATGGAATAATACCACAGCCACTTCCAGTCCGGTAACCTCAAGCGCTGCCGGGGTACAGGTGACGATTGGGGATCATACGGTCACAACAGATGCAAAAGGCATTGCAGCTTTTACCGGAGGAATTCCAGCAGGTGATTATACGCTTGCTGTGACCGGCTACGCTCCGGGGAAGGCCCCTGCAGTTGCGAAATATACGCAGCCTTTGAAGATCGCTCCCAAGAATGTAGCGGCTTATCTGTCGGTTGAAGGTCCACAGGGACCAGTCATCGACGGTACGCTGGAGGCGTATAATGCACTGGAAGCGCTGAAGAAACTCGCTGAGTCTGGGAATATTCCGCTGAAGATTACAGAATCCTCTTTTGGCAGCTATGTCTCGGCGATTAATGGAATAGAGAGCGGCACGTATAAGGGCTATTGGAGCTTTGCGGTGCAGCGGGGCGGCGAATGGATCTACCCGTCTGTAGGGATGGGGGATTACGTACTGGAGGTATCCGACCGGGTGCTGGTGTATTATGCCGGTGCGGATACCCAGGTGGTGGATAAGGTACAGGTCAGTCCAGCGCAACCTAAGCCGGGCGAGGCTTTTACCGTTACCGTGACGCAAAAAAAATGGGTGTGGAATTCAGCCACATTCAACAATGATCCGGTAACCTCCCCGGCGACGGGTGTACAGGTTACCATTGGCGGCAAATCCGTCACTACGGACAGTCAAGGCACAGCCAGCTTTAAGGACGGTCTGCCCGGCAAAATATACACACTAGCAGTAACCGGGTACGTTGCCGACAACACGCCAAAGATCGCCCGCCATGCACAATCCCTGAAAATATCCCAGAGCAATGTGACATCTTATCTGTCCATTGAAGGGCCGCAGGGGCCGGTAGCCGAAGGCACACTGGAGGCGTTCAACGCGTTTGACGCGCTGCTCCAACTGGCTGCTTCGGACCATATTCCACTGAATATTACGGAATCCTCTTTTGGCAGCTTTGTATGGGGTATCGATGGCATCAAGAATGGCACTTACAGCCCGAATGATTATTGGGGGTTTGCAGTATCGCGCGGCGGGGAGTGGATCTACCCCGAGGTAGGACTGAATGATTTTGTATTGCAGCAATCCGACCGGGTGCTGGTCTACTATACCGGTGACAACACGCATGTTGTCAATTCACTGTCAGTTGCTCCGGCGCAGCCGAAGCCGGGTGAAAAGTTCACCGTTACAGTAGCGCAGAAGCAGTGGGTCTGGAATAATACCACCTTCACCTCTGACCCGGTGGTAACGCCGGCAGCGGGTGTACAGGTTACCATTGGCGGTATAGCAGTAACTACTAATGACCAAGGTATCGCTGTCTTTGACAAAGGTCTGCCTGCGGGTGCGTACACGCTGGCCGTGACCGGCTATGTTGCCGACAGCACGCCGAAAATTGCCCGCTATACGCAAAAGCTGACCGTTACAGATCCGGCAGTTGTGCCTCAGCCGGCATCGGCAACGATCTCGGTTATCGGGGACAGTGCCAAAGGAACGATTCTGCCCAGCACGCAGGTGGTCTTGAACTCGGGGGAAACGGCATACAGCCTGCTGAAACGCCAATTGGGGGGCAAAGTGGAGGCCACGACCTCCGGCGGAAGCCTGTATGTGGTGTCTATCGACGGTCTCAAAGAATTTGACCGGGGACCCAAAAGCGGATGGCTCTATTACGTAAATGGTAAGGACCCTGGATTTAGTGCGGCTGATTATAAATTGAGTAATGGAGATGTGCTTGTCTGGTCCTACACGACAGATTATGAAACCACTTCTCCAGGCGCAGGCGGTCTCCCGGGAAGTACGGGAACCGTGGACATCACCACTGACAACACTCTTCCGCTGAATCAGGTGGGGCAGACAACAGCCGTTACGAACCTGAACGCGAGAATGACGGCGTCAGAAGCGGCGGCACTGAGCGGGAAATTCACGGCAAACTCTGCTGCCTTCGATCAGGAGGTTACCCCTGGTGCAGGTGCAGCCTTAAAGGACAGTGGCGGTGAAGTGCAACTGCTGATTCCGGCCGGTGCGGTTACCGGAACCGTGAAGATCAGCGTGCGGGAGAACAGCTCGTCCCGCAAGGAGCTGGTATCGGGGCTGTACACCTTCTCCCCGGATGGTACCAAATTTGTGAAGCCGGTCGACTTGTCCATTACGGTGCCTGTAACCGTCCTTAATCCAGCTAATCTGGCCTTGGCCTGGCTTGATCCTGCCACAGGCCGCTGGATTCCGGTTCCGTCGGTATTGGATGCCAAGACGGGGGTTCTCACCGGAAAGGTTAGCCACTTCACCGACTACGCAGTGGTTGACCGCAGCAAGTGGGAGCCAAAGCCAGAGCAGCTGAAAAGCGACATTGCTGCTACAGCGAAGGGCATAACAGCAATGGAAGAGCTTAGTGACTGGCAGGCTGTTGGGCTTGCCCGTTCAGGTCATGCGGTGCCTGCTGCTTATCTGGCAGGTGTGAAGGAGCAGCTGTCGGACAGTCAGGGGCAGCTCCGCAAGGTTACAGACTATGAGCGTCTAGTCTTGGGTGAGGCTGCTGCGGGTGCAGATCCGCAGACGTTCGGCGGCTATAACCTCATTGAGAAAATCTACAACAATGACAAGTTGACCAGCCAGGGAAATAACGGTCTAATTTTTGCCCTGATTGCCCTGGATAGCGGCTCCTATACGGTGCCTTCGAGTGCCAAGTGGACCAAAGAACGCCTGACTCAAGCCCTGCTCGAAGCTCAGGATAAAGACGGCGGATTCCCGCTCACTGCAGGCGGAACAGCAGATCCGGATATTACCGCAATGGCGGTTACCGCACTTGCTGCTCATGCTGACCAGGCTGCTGTTGCGGCGGCAATAGACAAGGCCATTGCCTGGCTGTCACAGCAGCAGCAGGAAGACGGCGGCTACAAACAGGCTGGTGAGGCGAACAGTGAGAGTACAGCGCAGGTGATTATTGCCCTGAGTGCTGCGGGCATCGGCCCGAATGACTCCCGGTTTGTCAAAGCCAAAGGCGGATTGCTTAGCCATCTGGCTTCCTTCCGGCAAGCGGACGGCGGTTATGCGCACACACTGGGACAACCCGCGAACAGCGTAGCCACCGAGCAGGCACTACTGGCACTGACAGCGTATAGCCGTTATCTGAACGGTGAGTCGAAGCTCTTCAGCATTTCTACTTCCGGTGTGACCGGGGGAGCGGTATTCACTGATGAGGACCTGATTTCGGCTTGGGCGCTGGATTCCGTGCATCAGGCTTACACCCGGAAGCTGATGGAAGGGGTCAGCGGAAACAGCCTGATCTTTGCGCCGAAGCAGAAGATTACCCGTGCGGAATTTGCGGCTCTGCTGCTCAGACTGACCCACAATGAGCCTTCTCCGGCAAGCAGTGCACCGGTATTCAGCGACGTCAAGACTGGCGCATGGTATTATGGAATAGTGCTGAGAGCCAAACAGCTCGGCATTGTCGATGGGATCACGGCTACAACCTTTAATCCGAACGGCATCATCTCCCGCCAGGATATGGCTGTCATGATCGCCAGAGCGCTCAAGCTGGAAAATACAGCTTCTGCGTCAGCCCCGCAGGCTGTGAAATTTACAGACGAGGCCCGGATCAGCAGCTACGCGCTATCTGCTGTCCGTTCCGTCACTCAGCTCGGCTATATGACCGGATCTGGCGGAACCTTTGACCCGGCGGCAGCGGTCACCAGAGAAATGGCGGCTGTTGTGGCTGTAAGATTGCCTTGATGTTACACGAATAACGGACTCAGGAGGCGTTACTTTGCAGTAATTTCCAGTCCTTATAGGCCTGTCCGGTTATGAAGTAGAGACAGTGCCTGTTATACCAGCAATCATATTGTAAAAGAACGGAACGGGGGAGCAGTCTGCAGCCCCGTTCCTTTCCCTTTTCCCGGAGGTGTCCATGTTCATGTTGAGGTCCATCCAGCAATGGTTGTCTTACCCGCTGCTGCTTCTGGCCGCAGCGCTGCTGCTCGCCGGCTGCGCAGCCGGCGCAGACACAGCCGGCGGCGGTCCAAGCCCCGCCGCCGCGAATACGGCTGCGGTGCAGAGCCCGCAGCCCCAGAACCCGGCGTCCCCTATCCCCGGGGATGCCGCAAGCCCCGTGCCGTCCAGCGCGGAATCCGCTGCCGGGACGTCCACGGGGGCGGCTGCATCTGCGCCGCCGCCCGCCGCTTCCGGCGCGGCCGCTGACGCCGCGCCGTCTGACGCTGCCGTAACGGAGCCAGCTCCCGTTACGGGCAGCGCTGCTGCGCCGGTTGCATCCGCGCCGGCGGCCGCCAGCGCAGCTCCGGCCACGGCGCAAGCCCCGGCCGGGCCTGCGAAGCCTGCTGCGGGCACGAAGCCCTCGGCAGGCACTAAGCCAGCGGCAACGGCGAAGCCTCCCGCCACAGCGCAAGCCCCGGCAGCTGTGAAGCCGACTGCTGCCGCATCAGCCGCCCCGGCGAAGCCTGCCGGGGCTGAAGACACCGTCACGTTCTCCATTACCGGAGACAAGGAGCACGGGACGATTTTTGCGGCAGCCGCCGTTGAAGTCAAGGACGGCGAGAGTGCGCTGGAGCTGCTGAAGCGCATTACCCGCAAGAATAAAATTCAAATGGAATACCAGGGTGCCAAAAGCTTCGCTTATGTAGAAGGAATAGATAATCTCTATGAGTTTGACCACGGGCCGGAGAGCGGCTGGATATACAGAGTCAACGGTGAAATCCCCGGCAAGGGGGCAGGCGGCTACACACTGAAACCTGGAGATACCGTGGAGTGGCTGTATACGCTGGATCTCGGCAAGGATGTGGGGGCCGAAGTGCAATGAGTAGCGGCTTCCGCTCGATGCATCCTTCGGTGGCGCTGGTCTATTATGCAGGGCTGTTATTATTCGCCGCCTTGCTGTTTCATCCTTTGTTCCTGGTAACGGAGATTGCCGGACTGATCTTGCTCCTGGTGCTGCAGGGACAAGGACGCGGGCTGCTGCGCGGCCTGCCCTTTTATCTGCTGATGGCGGGTTCCGTGGCAGTGCTGAACCCCTTGTTTTCACACAGGGGGGCGCATATCTTGTTTTATTTTATGGATCAGCCGATTACACTGGAAGCCGTGCTGTACGGGCTGATGATGATGTTGGTCCTGCTGGCTGTCTTTATTCTGTTCATCTCTTACAATTACACGGTGACCACTGATAAATTCATGTATCTGTTCGCTGCGGCTGCCCCCCGGACCACTCTGCTTAATCTCATGACCATGCGGTTCGTCCCTTTGTTCCAGCGGCGGCTGCGGCAGATCACCCTGATCCAGCGGATTCGGGGAGTGGATGCGGGCAAGGGCAGTCTGCGCTCCAGAATGAGGGACGGCATGACGCTGCTCAAGGTGCTGCTGACCTGGTCACTGGAAGAGGCCCTGCAGACGGCAGACTCGATGAAAGCGCGCGGGTATGGTATCCGCAAACGCAGCGTATACGGAATATACAAGCTGGACCTGCAGGATAAAGCCATGCTGCTGCTGTTTACGGTAAGCGGATGGATTCCGCTGTTTTTTTGGATGAAAGGGTATGGGGTGCTGGACATTTATCCGCGGATGAAGCCGATGCACCTCGGCTGGGCTGATGCTGCGATGTATGCCAGCTTCTGCGTGTTCGTGCTGACGCCGCTGGCCCTGGAAGGAAAGGAGAAATGGTTATGGAGATCCTCACGGCACAGCAGTTATCCTTCAGCTACCCTGAAGAAGACAGGGACTCGCTCCATGAGCTCTCATTTAAGGTAGAGGAAGGTGAATTTGTGGTGCTCCTCGGCCCGTCCGGCGGAGGCAAAACCACGCTCCTGCGCCATTTGAAGCGTGAGCTTGCTCCAGTGGGTAAGGTTAGCGGGATGATCGCTTACAAAGGGAGTCCTTTGTCTGATCTGCCGGCGGAGCTTGCTGCCGGAGAAATCGGGATGGTGTTCCAGAACCCGGATGCTCAGATCGTGATGGACACGGTGTGGCATGAGCTGGCTTTTTCAATGGAGAATATGGGCTATCCGCCTGCGGTCATGCGCAGCAGGCTGGCAGAGATCGCCGGCCTGTTCGGGCTGGAGCCGCTGCTGTACCGGCCCATACATGAGCTCTCCGGAGGCCAAAAGCAGCTGCTCAATCTGGCCTCTGTACTGCTGCTGCAGCCGAAGCTGCTGCTGCTGGACGAACCGACCTCACAGCTCGATCCGGTTGCAGCGCGGGAATTCATCCAGACGCTGCACCGGTTGAATGAGGAACTGTCGGTGACGATAATAATCAGCGAGCACCGTCTGGAGGAAGTGCTGCCGCTGGCTGACCGGGTGCTGCTGCTGGAAGAAGGGGAGCTGCGGTTCCAGGGTACGCCCCGTGATTTCGTGCGCCAGGCTGGCAAGGAAGCGGACTCAACACATAGGGCGTATCTGCCGACCGCCTCGCGTCTTTTCCTTGCCCTTGCACCGGACGAAGCTTCTGCTCCGCCGGAGTCTATCCCGCTGACCGTCCGTGAAGGCAAGCGCTGGCTGCATTCCCTGGATGGAATAGAGGCAGGGAAGGATACTTACGATGCGTCTGGAGGAGCTGGCTCTGCTGCACACAACGCACAGACATTCACTGGGACCGCAGCGGCCTTCAGAGCCCCTGAAGATCCCGGTAGCACAGTTTCATCCGCAGGCGCTTCACGTACGGTCCCAGCACCCTCTACCGAGCTGCTGCTCAGTTGCCGGGAAGTGACCTTCCGCTACACCAAGGACGGGGCAGAGGTGCTTAAGAAGCTCTCGTTATCGCTGTACCGGGGAGAGCTTCTGGCTATAATGGGCGGGAATGGGGCCGGGAAATCGTCGCTGCTGCATGTAATGAATGGTCTACTTAAGCCCCAGCGCGGCAAGATCACGCTGGGCAAAGGAATTACCAGCGGTTTTCTGGCCCAGAACCCGCTGCTATACTTCAGCTACGACACGGTTCAGGAGGAGCTGAAGCAGATGGCAGAGTACGCCGGGCTGTCCGGAGAAAGGGCGGAACAGGAAATATCCCGTCTCCTCAAAACCTTTCAGCTGGAGAACCTCCTGCTCAGCCATCCGCATGATATCAGCGGCGGCCAGCAGCAGAAGCTGGCGCTCGCCATGGTTATGCTGCTCTCACCAGACATTCTGCTGCTGGATGAGCCGACGAAGGGGCTGGACCCCGGAGCCAAGGATCGGCTGGCTGTTTTGCTTGGGGACTTGCGCAGCCGGGGAGTCAGTATCGTTCTGGTAACACATGATGTTGAATTTGCTGCGAGATATGCCTCGCGCTGCGCGATGCTGTTCGACGGCGCAATTACGTCAGAGGGGGCGCCGGCGGAGTTTTTCAGCAGCAATTATTTCTATACGACTGTGGTCAACCGCATGGTGCGGGATCTGCTGCCGCAGGCATTGACGATAGAGGATGTGATGAAAACGTGGTCCGTTTTCGCTTCCCCCTCCTGATCGCACTCGGGTTATTTGTAGCCGGCCTGGCGCTTACCTCTGCGCTGAAGGACCGCCATTATATGCTGCTCAGCTTAGTGCTGCTGGCAGTGACCCTGCTGCCGCTGTTCCTCCGGCTGGAACGGCGTCCGCTTGAGTCCAGAGAGCTAGTACTGCTGGCAGTGCTGTCTGCTGTCGCTGCGGTCAGCCGCATTCCTTTTGCTGCCTTGCCGAGTGTAAAGCCGGTATCTGCCATTGTCATTTTGTCGGCCTATGTTTTCGGGGCAGAAGCGGGCTTCATCATCGGCGCAGTGGCAGCACTGGTGTCTAATATCTATTTCGGGCAGGGTCCATGGACGCCCTGGCAAATGTTCGCCTGGGGGATGGTTGGTCTGACGGCGGGCTGGCTGCGGAATACCTGGTGGATGAAGAAAAAGGGCGGAATGCTTGTTTTTGGCTTCGTATGGGGTTTTTTGTTCGGCTGGATTATGAATATCTGGTATCTGATCAGTCTTCCTGATGCGTTCAGCTGGGGACTGGTGGCGACCGCCTATGCATCAAGCTTTTATCTGGATCTGGCCCATGCCTTGTCCAATGTGTTTTTCCTGGCCGTTCTCGCCGGAGGGTGGACCAAAGTGCTGAAACGGTTCCGTAAAAAATACGGGCTGCTTCAGGAATGAGTGGTTATCTAGTCTTAAAGTCATGAAATGTACTATAATATTCGCTATTTCGACAAATTTCTCGGTAGAATCATCATACTTTCGACCTTTTTCTCCGATAAAATATGTACAGCAAGATTCGGAGAAGGCGGGAACCGGAAATATGAAACATCTTAAGATTAGACATAGAATATTATTGCTGGTGATGATTTTTGTGATCATGCTCTCCGGGATTGGAGCTATCGGCATGATTACTACCGATCACATGGCTGACAAATCCAGGGAAGCTTACAATCAGAATCTGCAGCCACTCTATCTGATTGCAGAAATACGCGGAAACAACCGGGCGATTGAGTCGTTCCTGTTGGAGAATCTGATCAACAAGGACGATGCCAAGAAACAGGAGTTCAACGCAGCCATCAAAGAGAACATCAATACTAACAATAATCTGATCAACCAGCTGAAGGGTATTTCATTCGGCAATAAAGAGATTTCGAATAAAATATATCAATATTTGTCTCTGCTGCCGGATTACCGGGCACAGCGTGATAATATCATCAAGCTCGCCAACAAGAACCTGGTCAACGAGGGTTATCAGATATTTTCGGGCACCAGCTTCAAGGAATCACGGAAGACTATGGTAGGCCTCCTTGAAGATGCCGGCGTGCTGCTGGTTCAAGATGCCGGGGATCATAATCAGACGACTCTGCTGAATGCCAATAGCTCCAGGACGATGAGCATTTTCCTGATCATTACAGCCGTACTTCTGTGTGCAGGAGTCTGCTTCATGATCTCAAGGGGGATGACTAAGCCGCTGAGAGAATTGCAGACGCTGATGAAGCGCGTTGAAACGGGAGATTTGACCGCAGCAGCTACCTATAACTCTCGGGACGATATTGGGCAGATCAACGGTTCATTCAATGCGATGCTGGGTAGCCTAAGGCTCATGATGCAGGGGGTTTCGGAGAGTGCTGAAATGCTGTCGGCCTCCTCACAGCAAATGAGTGACAGTGCAGAGCAGACTGCCCGTGCATCGCGGTTAATCGCCGAGAACTCTAGTGAAATCGCCACCGGGTTCAATGTGCAGGCAGAGACGATTGGCCGCACTTCGCAATCCGTGCATAAGATGGTGAAGGATATTGCTGCTGTTGAGAGAGGAAGCAATGAAATGTCTGTGCTCATGGCTGCAGCCGCGGCTTCCATCGATCATGGTGCTGACGCAGTGGAAGTTATCCTTGGGCAGATGAAGCAGACGGATCTCAGCGCTTCCTCCAGCCGGGAGAAGTTCAGTGATCTGGGTAGACTCTCGGCAGAAATCAATACCATACAGGA
The DNA here is from genome assembly GCF_001909095.1 of Paenibacillus sp. P46E. NCBI lineage: Bacteria > Bacillati > Bacillota > Bacilli > Caryophanales > Paenibacillaceae > Paenibacillus > Paenibacillus sp. P46E. The sequence continues at coordinate 9,308 of NZ_LVYZ01000030.1, read as the reverse complement.
GTCTATTAGAAGTGCTGTTCGCCAGACCGAAGAGATTCGTAAGGCCACCCTACATGTGTCTCTTGAAGCCCAAACGGTATCACAGGCTATGGAGCAGGTAAGCGAAGCTTCGCGCAAGGGTGCGGGCGATGTGCAGGATACAAGCGCCGCCAGCGAAGAACAATTGACTGCGATGGGCGAAATGTCGATGTCGGCTCAGTATCTGGCCACATTGGCCGAGAAGTTGAAGATGGATTTGGCGCACTTTAAACTTTAATACAACCAAACAAGCAGCCCCCTGGAGCCAGAAGCTCTCAGGGGGCTGCTTGTTTGGTTGGTCCGTCCGGCAGAATACCGGAACAGACCGCTTGTTAGTAAGATCCAAAGGAACCATTGGGTTCATGTCTTAAGAGTACCATCCCCATACGAAGATGAACAAAGTACCGAAGATGGTAACCAGACCTACGAAGAGTGCATAGCCGATATTAATGTACAGCTCTTTCTTGGTATCTGCCGATTCCCCGATGTGCATGAACACGAACAGCTGCAGGGAAGCCTGAATCAGAGCTGTGATCAGCAGTACGGCCATGTTGGCGCCGTGTGAGAGATCACCATAGATAACAATGAGCGCTGCGGCAGAAAGGACCAGAGAGGCCAGATAACCCATCACATGGCGAATTGGGAACAGTTGCTTCATCATGTCACATCAGTCCTTTCAGGTAGACGAAGCTGAAGATAAAGATCCAGACAACGTCCAGGAAATGCCAGAACAGTGAGAAGATAAATGCTTTGTTGGCTGTAGCCGGGTTAATGCCCTGACGCCACAGCTGAATCATAATCGCCGTTCCCCACAGGAAGCCGAAGCTGACGTGGGCACCGTGCGTTCCCAGCAGGACGAACAGACTGGAGAGGAAACCGCTCGTTTGCAGCGTAGCCCCTTCATGCACGTAGGTCACAAATTCAGTGATTTCAATACCGATAAAGCCCAGACCCATCAGCAGCGTGAGAGCCATGAAGACCATCATTGCCTTTTTATAGCCTAGACGCATGGCATGAACCGCAAGACCGATCGTGAAGGAACTGGTCAGCAGCAGGAAGGTTTCAATCAGCACCGGGCCAATTTCAAAAAGCTCTTTTCCGTTAGGGCCGCTGGCGAAGCGGTCCACCATGACCAGGAATACGGTAAACAAGGTGGCGAACAATGGAATTTCAGCTCCGAGAAACACCCAGAACCCGAAAATTTTATTGCTGTTTTCTTCTGTTGAGTATTCAAGCGGCTTGGACGCATCTATTTTCATACAGTCTCACCCCGCATCAATTTCTTTTCTGTAGCGTTAACTTCATCCACTGAGATGTAATAGCCGTGATCGCGGTCGAAGGACATAGCTGCCAGCATAATCAGAATACCCACTCCGGCAACAATCGCAGGAATCCACATGCTGAAGACCAGGAAGAAGCCGGCGAAGAAGAAGATCACACCCAGGATAAACGGCTTGCCGGTATTGCTTGGCATATGGATCTTGGTGATTTTGTCTTCGAACAGCGGTAAATTGTCATGCTTGGCGGACCAAAAGGCATCACGTGTCTGAACTTTTGGCACAACCGCAAAGTTGTAGACCGGCATTGGGCTATGCGTAGCCCATTCCAGTGTGCGTCCATCCCAAGGATCGCTTGTTGTATCTCTTGGCATGTAGCGTGTGCTCCAGTAGATGTTGTAGACCAACAGTACAAAGCCTATCGCCAATCCCACCGCACCCACAAAGGACAGCATATTGAGCGGGCCAAAGCCGGTTTCCTTAGAATAGGTGTACATCCGGCGGGTCATCCCCATCAGACCGAGGAAGAACAGCGGGAAGAAAGTAACGTTGAAGGAAATCACAATCCACCAGAAGGAATGCTTACCCAGCCGTTCGTTCAGACGGAAGCCGAATACTTTCGGGAACCAGTAGTGGAACCCGGCAATAACGGCGAAGACAGCACCCGGAATCAGCACGTAATGGAAATGCGCAACCAGGAACATGGTGTTGTGATACTGGTAGTCGGCACTGGCCATTGCCAGCATGACACCCGTTACCCCGCCGATGGTGAAGATCGGGATAAAGGCCAGCGTGTACAGCATCGGTGTCGTGAAGGTAATACGGCCTTTTCGCAGTGTAAACAGCCAGTTGAATATTTTAACCCCGGTAGGTACAGCTATTGCCATCGTGGTGATGGAGAAGAAGCTGTTGACCATAACGCCTTGACCCATGGTATAGAAATGGTGAGCCCATACCAGGAAGGACAAGAGGGAGATGATCAGCATACTGAATACCATGGAGGTATAGCCGTACAGGTTCTTTTTGGAGAAGGTGGCGATAATTTCGCTATAAATACCAAAGGCCGGCAGAATAACGATATATACCTCAGGATGTCCCCAAACCCAGAACAGGTTCGCCCAGAGCATATCCATCCCGCCGTTGGCCATAGTGAAGAATTGGGAGCCGAACAGGCGGTCGAACATCATCAGCGCCAGAGCCACGGTCAGAACCGGGAAGGCGAAGACGATAATCACGTTGGTGATCAATACGGACCAGGTGAACATCGGCATCTTCATCAGCTTCATGCCCGGTGCGCGCATTTTAAGAATGGTTACGATAAAGTTGACGCCTGTGATCAGAGTCCCGATACCGGAAATCTGCAGCGCCAGGGAGTAGTAGTTGTTGCCGACCGTCGGACTAAACTCCAGACTTGCCAGCGGGAAGTAGGCCGACCATCCGGCATCCGGCGATCCGCCGATGACGAAGGAAATGTTAAGCAGCATGGCCCCCATAAAGAAAAGCCAGAAGCTGACGGCGTTCAGACGCGGGAAAGCTACGTCGCGTGCGCCGATTTGCAGCGGTACGATAACATTCATCAGACCGATAATGAACGGCATGGCCATGAAGAGGATCATAATCAGACCGTGGGTGGTAAAGACCTCATTATAGTGCTGTGCGTCGAGGAACTTCATTTCCGGCGCTGCGGTTTGCAGACGCATCATCATCGCGTCCACGCCTCCGCGGAACAGCATGAGCAGCGCGGCCAGGATATACATGACGCCGATTTTCTTATGGTCGACCGTGGTCAGCCATTCGCGCCAGAGGTAGCCCCATTTTTTGAAATAGGTAAGCCCGACGAGAATCCCGATAGTAGCAAGTGCGATACTGATCATGGCTCCGTATATCAAGGGTTCGCCGTGAACCTTAAATTTGTCTAAATCCATTAGGGTGGCTCCTTTCAGGTTCTTTCATCGAGCGGTACATTAAGAATTGCTGTTTTGCGTCTGTTCATCTACCGGTGAGCTTGGCAGCGGCTGTTCGACTTCCGGATTCGGTTTACTGTCGAACTCGGTCTGGCTCGAAGGCTCCGGTGAAGGATGGATATCCTTATTGTCCTGATGATCCATATTTCCGTTATCCATATCCATCTCCTTGCCTTCACCGCTCATATGCTCGCTGTGGTCTCCCGGAGGAGGGCTGAATTCCAGATGGGTGGAAGAATACGTTTTACGTCCAAGGAAATCGGTGGCGAGCAGGCCCTTGAATTCCTCCTCTGTAAGCTTAGGAGCCGTTTCTTTGACCTCTTTCACCCACTTGTCATAATCCTTGCTGCTCATGACAAGCGCTTCGAATTCCATGTGGGCGAAGCCTTTACCGCTGAAGTTGGCATTCTTGCCAATATATGAGCCTTCAGTATCTGCGGAAAGATGAAGCGTGGTAAGCATGTCGCTCATCGCATACTTTTGTCCGGCAAGCTGTGGGATCCATAGGCTCGTGATAGTACCGAAAGAGTACATTCTGAACTCTACTGCCCGGTGCACCGGCATATTGACATAATTGACGGTTTCAATACCTTCCTCCGGATAGCTGAAATGCCATTTCCAGTTGGAAGAAGAAGCATAGATGACGAGAGGAGTCTGGTCTTTGTAGTCTTCAGCCTGCTTCTCGACAGCGCTAGTCGTTTTGACTGTCACAACGGACAGGAAGGCTACGATAATAATCGGGATAATAATCCAGATCGCTTCGAGTACCTTGTTGCCCTCCTCGTGCTCCGGAATGTATCCTTCATTGCTTTTCTTGGCCCGGTATTTCACCAGCACGAAGATATATAAGATGTAGACAACAGCCAGAACACCGAGCATCACGAGAATTGAAAGGATGATGGTGTCAGATAAAGTTCGTGCAGACGGCCCCTTCGGGTTCAGAACAGCGAGAGAACTGCATCCCGGCAGGAGGAGAATGAGGCTGAGAAACAAAGCGTATAACGGTCCCTTTTTTTTCATATGAACTCCTTCCTTTAATAGTTCTTTTCATGCACCGATCGTTAGCGGGCAAACATTAACCTGTATCTATAGTAAGAACTACTTACCCATAATGCAAAATACATATTTTGTAATAAAAGCTATAATCGTCCTTAAAAATGTCCATTAAGTTAAATATTTGTGATCAATTTGTTACAACATCCTTAACGTATGATAAAGATCACAGTAACGGTGCGCCTTAAGGTTATTTTAAGAATGTTCAAATTTTGTTCATAATTTCACAAATGTTACTATTTTCGTCACAAATATTTAAGCCTTAAAAGGCCCGGATTCATTGGGATTTGCTTACTCTGACAGCATGCGACGAAGTTTGAGTTCTTTCTGAAAATAATGACATTATGTCATTTATCACAGCAGAACAGTTACAACTTTTTATGCTCACGGTTACAATCTCTCAAATTACGTTATATCTATGTATGCTAAAGTAATAGATAAATATACATAGATTGGAGATTGTGTCGGTGGCTATTAAAAAAGTAATGCTCTTATTCATGTCATTATTCCTGTGCTTCGGTATCATTCAAACAACAGCAAGTGCAACGGGAGTGAACAAATCTCTGAAGCTGGGGGTAGGGGATACCTTAAGCGGTATCACAGCCGTATCCCAAAATGATACCTATTATGTTCCTCTCCGCGCTTTGGCGGCAGAACTGAAGTGGACCCTCACCGGTCTTCCAGATGGTATTCAGGTCGACGGCGGGGGACGCACGCTCAGGCTGCTGGGGGATAATGGGGGAGCTAGGCTCCAGGATGGAACGGTTGTCAAGGCGGATACGTTTCTTCAGAACGGGACATTGATGGTTCCGCTGAAGATAAGCGCCTACCTCGGATATATCATTTCCTTTGAACCGGAGAAATATTTACTGCGCGTCTATGATGCTTCAGCAACCTTGGATGACGCCGGGTTCTTAAGCAAATACAAGAGCGAGCTGACGCCGCCAGTAACCCCCGAAGAACCTGCCAAAGAACCTGCAAAAACTCCTGAAGCCAAGCCGGGTACTACCCTGTATCTGACCTTTGATGACGGACCGTCAGCAACAACGTCACAGCTGCTGGATATTCTGGACAAGTATGATGTCAAAGCCACGTTCTTCATGATTGGCCCCAATATGAACCGTTATCCTTCCCAGGTGAAGCGGATTGTGGAGATGGGAAATGGTCTGGGCTTACATGGCATGACGCACCGCAAAGAGAAGTTCTATGCCTCTGCCTCTGCTGCACTGGCCGAAATGAACGGGGACAACGCGATCCTGCGGAAGATCACCGGCCAAGGAACAACACTGATCCGTCCGCCATACGGCAGCAAGCCTTATTTCACCAAGACCTTTAGAGACAAAGTGCTGGGTCAAGGTTATCATCTGTGGGACTGGAATGTGGATTCGGACGACTGGAAGTACAAAGAGGATAGTGCCACCATCTATACAACAGTCATGAATCAGGTGCATAAGCTGCAACACTCCAGAACCAATCCGGTGATCCTGATGCATGACCAGAAAGCAACACTCAAAGTACTGCCGCGCCTGCTGGAGTCGCTGAAGAAGGAAGGCTATACGTTCGAGATTATTACGAAGGATGTCGAGCCGTTGAACTTCTGGAGGGACAAGCGCTAAGCATCTCTAGGGTTGAAACTTTGGAGGGACAACATTGGTTATTATGAAAAAGAACAGGCTGCGAGGGTGAATCAACCCCGCAGCCTGTTCTTTTTTTGTCATTGAATGGGATAACCCGCGGGTAACAACGGCAGGACTGCCGTTATTTCGGCCCCAAGTGGGCGAACCGCCACGAACAACGGCAGGACTGCCGTTATTTCGGCCCCAAGTGGGCGAACCGCCATAAACAACGGCAGAAATGCCGTTGTCTCAGCCCCGGGTGGCCGGACCGCCATGAACAAAGGCAGGACTGCCGTTGTTTCGGCCTCGGTGGCCGGACCGCTATAAACAACGGCAGAAATGCAGTTGTTTCGGCCCCAAGTGGGCGAAATGCCGTTGTTTCAGTCGATGGGTGAGCGGTTCGCTCTTCCCCCGCCGCCGAGGGTGTCAATAGCACCCCTTTGTAGTGCTGACCCGGAGTCTGGACTACCCTCACTTATACAGATAACTGATAACCATCTGAACCAGCTCGGACTTCAGCCGGTCGGTTGCGATACGCTGCGGGGAGAAGGAGATGACATCAACGATGGCGCTGACCGTTTCGAACACGATGATAGAAGCAGCCTCCACGTCTTCCGTCTTAAGCTCATCTTGTCCCATCTGCAGATACTTCAGTGTTCTGATCCGGCCCACCTCATACTGGGCATCCATCAGCTGCTTAATTTCCTCATCGCTATGATACATGATCGTCAGATCTTTATGGTACCCGATAAAGGCCTTATGGGAGACGAGAAGGGTGTCGACCAGATGGGTAATCAGCTCGGTCCGTTCGATGGTATTGAAGTTGATCTCAGACATCGAAGCGTCGATCCGGACCATAAGCTCGTCGCCATATATTTTGAGAGCATCGATAAAAACAGCTCTTTTATCAACGAAATAGGAATAGAAGCTGCCTGTCGATACTCCGGCGGCCGCTGCGATTTGCTTGGTATTGGTCTGGTAGAATCCCTTGTCCGAGAAGAGCTTCATAGCCGCCTGGATAATTGCTTCTTTGGTTTTGATACTGCGTTCCTGCCGTGGTGTTCTGATCTTATCTTCCATATCACTCATGTCCGGTAGCTCCCCCTTGTAGTACTGATTGTAGAGGAGGGGTTTTGGGCTGTCAATGAAAGTTGAACTAAAGTTCATTTTTTGTTGACAAACATGAACTTCAGTTCATATAATCACAACATGAACTGCAGTTCACATTTCGAGAGGCTTTTTTGAGGAGTGGTGAAGATGAGTATTAGAATGCGCAGAGCTTTATCTTTTACGGCAATCGTACTGGGGTTTTTCATGGCGCTGCTGGATACGACGATTATTAATATTGCCCTGCCGGAGATGACGCGCCATTTCGGCGGGAGTGTATCACGGATTTCATGGGTGATGAACGGGTATAACCTGGCTTTTGCCATATTCATTCTGACCGCCTCGCGGCTGGCGGATCAATTTGGCCGGAAGAAGGTGTTCATTTTCGGGGTGGTCCTGTTCACGCTAACCTCCCTGCTTGCAGGGTTTGCGACCTCTCTCGGGGTTCTGATCCTGCTGCGAGTGATTCAGGGTCTAGCCGGGGCTATTATTGTTCCGGTCACCATTCCCCTGACTACGACTACTTTTCCGAAAGAAATGCATGGCCTTATTATTGGCATCTGGGGAGCTGTATCAGGTATTGCGGCGGCAAGCGGCCCGGCGCTGGGCGGGATTCTTACGCAGAAGCTGAGCTGGGAGTGGATCTTTTTTGTGAATGTGCCGCTCGGTGTGCTGAGCATTGTGCTGACGGCTGTCTTCATTGAGGAATCTCGGGATGATACGGCAGGCCGGACAATCGATTACGGCGGAACCCTGGGGATTACCGGAGCGATGTTCTTCATTACGTACGCGCTGATCAAGGTGCAGGATTATGGCTGGGGTTCCGGTGTGATCCTTGGGCTGCTCGGGGCAGGCCTTATGTTCCTGCTGCTGTTCATCTTTACGCAGTGGAGAGGGAAGGAGCCTATGCTGCCCTTGTCACTTATGCGGATACGTACATTCAACGGTGCTTCTCTGACCTTGCTGATTGTCGGTGCAGCACTAATGAATCTCTCCCTGTTAACTTCCTTCTTTCTGACGCGGATGATGGGGATGACCGAACTAAAGGCAGGTCTAGTATTGTCCATGATCGCTGTAGGCTCGATTGTAAGCTCGGCTATTTCGGGTCCGTTGTCTGCAAAATACGGAAGTCACCTGTTCGCTGCAGCCGGTATCATGGTCACTGGCGGAGCGATGTATGCTTTGAGCGGACTTCACGCAGACTCGGCTCTTTCAGAGGTAGTGGTGCGCCTGTTAGTAGCGGGTGTCGGTGTGGGCCTTACCATGGCGCCGGTAATGTCTTCCGCTGTCCGCAATGTGCCGGATGACAAAGTGGGCATTTCTTCAGGAGTCACCAATATGGCCAAAGCGCTGGGCAGCGTCATCGGAGTGGCTATTATCGTGACCGTGCTGCAGCATAATACGGACAGCGAGTTGGGCAAAGCGGGGATTTCCGCCACTAAGGTCATTCAGTCGAATACTGGGCTTCAGCCCTTTGTCAAAAATGTTCTAACCGAAGCAGTGGCTTCCATCGGCAAACAAGGGAATGCAGCGAGGGACAGCGGTGGCGGGGAAGCAGATACCGCTTCAGCTGTAGTTCATGCGGTCGAGCTTGCAGCAGCCAAGCTGCCGCCTGCGGAACAGAAGGCTTTTGCGGCGGACAGCGCTAATCAATTCCGTGAAGTGAAGCTGCTCCTGTCTCAGGCAGGAGGCGGAATGCAGCAGGCGGCGGTGAAGGGCTTCAGCCGGACCTTTGCTTTTGCCGGTCTGCTTATGATCCCTGGGATACTGTTCGCTCTCTTAAGCGATAAGCGGCGGAAGCCGGAGGAGCCTGTGGTGCAAGCTGAGCCCGCTGTACTGGAGCGTTAATCTCCTCAAGGGTCATAGCCCTCCGCTGTGACACCAGTCCTACTGTTAGCATAGAATGGACTACATTCTATTAGCCGAGGTGATACCGGATGCCTAACACCATAAGAAGCACTCCCAGAGAGGATGGTTACCGTATGCCGGGCGAATTCGAACCGCATGCGGGAACCTGGATGCTCTGGCCCACCCGTACAGATACCTGGAGGCTGGGCGCGAAGCCGGCACAGGATGCTTTTGCCGAAGTGGCTGTGGCGATTGCTGAATTTGAGCCGGTTACCATCGGTGTAATCTCCTGCCAGTATGAGCATGTCCGCTCACGGATGTCTGCGTCTGTGCGCGTGGTTGAGCTGTCGTATAACGATGCCTGGATGCGGGATATCGGACCGACCTTTGTCGTGAACGGGCAGGGGGGAGTTCGGGGGATTGAT